>DASSKL010000061.1 GCA_035690485.1 Mycobacteriales bacterium
CCCACACCGACGATCATCGGTCAGTCACCACGACCCTCGCGGCGGCCGGGTCGGCGAGCCGCGGTCACTCGACCGTGACGGACTTGGCGAGGTTGCGCGGCTGGTCGACGTCGAGGCCGCGGGCGATCGCGAACTCCGCGGCGAGCACCTGCATGGGCACCAGCGTGAGCAGCGGGGCCAGCAGCGACTTGGTGTCGGGGATCCGGATCAGGTGGTCGGCGTGCGGGGTCACGCTCTCGTCGCCGTCGGTGGCGATGACGATCGTGCGGGCGCCGCGCGCGCGGACCTCCTGGATGTTGGTGACCAGCTTGGCCGTGAGCGCGTGCCGGGGGGCGATGACGACGACCGGGGTGCCCTGCTCGACGAGCGCGATCGGCCCGTGCTTGATCTCCCCGGCGGGGAAGCCCTCGGCCGAGACGTAGGCCAGCTCCTTGAGCTTGAGCGCGCCCTCGAGCGCCATCGGGTAGCCGACGTGCCGGCCGATGAACAGCACCCGCTCGCTGTCGCTGATGTCGCGGGCCAGCTTGCGCACGGGGTCCATGCGGGTGAGGACCTCGCGGAGAAGGTCGGGGATGGTGGCGAGGTCGTGGTAGTGCGCGTGCACCTCGTCGGCGTCGCGGGTGCCGCGAACCTGGGCGAGGTGCAGGCCGACGAGGTACATGGCGGCGAGCTGCGTCATCACCGCCTTCGTGGAGGCGACCGCGATCTCGGGGCCGCCGCGGGTGAAGAACGCCGCGTCGCTCTCGCGGGCGATCGAGGAGCCGATCGTGTTGCTGACGGTCATGACCCAGGCGCGCTGCTGGCGGGCGTGCCGCACGGCCTCCAGCGTGTCGGCGGTCTCGCCGCTCTGGCTGATCGCGATGACGAGGGTGTTGCGGTGGACGACCGGGTCGCGGTAGCGGAACTCGCTGGCCATCTCGACCTGGGTGGGGATGCGGGTCCAGCGCTCGATGGCGTACTTGCCGACGAGCCCGGAGTGGTAGGCCGACCCGCAGCCGACGACGAACACCTGGTCGAAGCCGCGGATGTCCTCGTCGCTGATCGACAGCTCGTCGAGGTGCAGCCGCCCGTCGGCGCCCAACCGGCCGCCGATCGTCTCGCTGACGGCCTCCGGCTGCTCGTCGATCTCCTTGAGCATGAACGAGTCGTAGCCGGCCTTCTCCGCCGCCGCGGTGTCCCAGTCGACGTGGAAGCTCTCGCCGGGCACGTCGTTGCCGTCGAGGTCGGTGACGCGTACGCCGTCGCGGCGCAGCTCGACCACCTGGTCCTGGTCGAGCGCCCGGGCCTCGCGGGTGTGCGAGATGAACGCCGTGACGTCGCTGGCAAGGAACTGCTCGCCGTCGCCCAGGCCCACGACGAGGGGCAGGTTGCGGCGCGCGCCGACGACGAGGTCGGGGTGCTCGCGGTGCAGGACCACCAGCACGAACGACCCCTCGAGCAGCCGGCACACGCTGCGCACGGCGGCCGGCAGGTCGCCGTCGTAGGCCTCCTCGAGCAGGTGGGCGACCGCCTCGGTGTCGGTGTCGCTGGTCAGCCGGTGCCCGCGGGCCTCGACCCCGTCGCGCAGCTCGACGAAGTTCTCGATCGTGCCGTTGTGCACCACCGCGATGGCGCCCGTGCAGTCGACGTGCGGGTGGGCGTTGCGGTCGGTCGGCGCGCCGTGGGTGGCCCAACGGGTGTGGCCGATGCCGGTCGTCCCGGCCAGCTCGCGACCGTCGAGCGTCGTCTCGAGGTTGGCGAGCTTGCCCGCCTTGCGCACGACGGCGATGTCACCGTCGAGGATCGCGACCCCGGCGGAGTCGTAGCCGCGGTACTCCAGCCGCCGCAGCCCCTCCATGACGGCACCGAGTGCCTGCTGCTGCCCGACGTAGCCGACGATCCCGCACACGGCGTCGAGGGTATTCCAGCGGGGCGGCGGCGCTAGTCCGCGAGCGCGGCGGCGAGCCGGTCCGCCGCCTGCTGCGCTTCCTGCTCGGTGGGCGCCTCGACCATGACCCGCACGACCGGCTCCGTGCCGCTCGGGCGGACCAGGACCCGACCGTTGTCGCCCAGCTGGCGTTCGACCGCTGCCTTCGCGGCAGCGAGTCCGGACGCGCCCATGGCGGCCGTCTTGTCCGCGACTCGCACGTTGACCAGCACCTGCGGCAGCCGGGACATGACGGCGACGAGCTCTGCCAGCGGGCGGCCGGTCGCGGCCACGCGGGACATCAGCTGCAGCGCCGTGAGCGACCCGTCGCCGGTGGTGGCGTGGTCGAGGAACACCACGTGCCCCGACTGCTCGCCACCGAGCAGGTAGCCGCCGGCCCGCATGGCCTCGAGCACGTAGCGGTCACCGACCGCCGTCTCGACGACCTCGATGCCGTGCGCGGCCATCGCCCGGTGGAAGCCGAGGTTGGTCATGACCGTGGTGACGACCGTGCCGCGGGCGAGCCGACCCTGCTCGTGCAGGGCCAGCGCGAGCACCGCCAGGATCTCGTCGCCGTCGATGATCCTGCCGTCGGCGGCGACCGCGATGCAGCGGTCGGCGTCGCCGTCGAGGGCCACGCCCGCGTCGGCACCGTGCGCCCGGACGGCTTCGACGAGCCGCTCGGGGTGCGTCGAGCCCACCCCGGCGTTGATGTTCAGGCCGTCCGGTTCGGCGGCGATCGCGACGACCTCGGCGCCGGCGGCGCGCAGCGCGTCCGGCGCCGCGTCGTAGGCCGCGCCGTGGGCGCAGTCGACGACGACCCGCAGGCCGTGCAGCGACGCGGGGAGCGTGCCGACGAGGTGGGCCACGTAGCGCGCGACGGCGTCGTGGGCGGTACGCACCCGGCCGACCGCGGCACCGGTGGGCCGCGACCACGGCTGCCGGAGGTGGGCTTCGATCTCGTCCTCGACTGCGTCGGCGAGCTTGAAGCCGCCCGCGTCGAAGAACTTGATCCCGTTGTCGGGCATCGGGTTGTGACTGGCCGAGATCATCACGCCGGCGGCCGCGCCCCACACCGTCGTCAGGTGGGCGACGGCCGGCGTCGGCACGACACCGAGGCGTACGACGTCGACGCCGGCACTCGCCAGGCCCGCGACGACCGTGGCTTCGAGGAACTCACCCGACGCCCGGGTGTCGCGGCCGACGACCACGGTCGGCCTCGCGTCGCCCGAACGCTCGACCAGGACGTGGGCGGCTGCGACGGCCAGGTCGAGCGCGAGCTCGGCGGTCAGGTCGGCATTGGCGACGCCGCGAACCCCGTCGGTGCCGAACAGTCGGCCCAAGCCGCTACCGCTTGGAGTACTGGGGCGCCTTGCGGGCCTTCTTGAGGCCGTACTTCTTGCGCTCCTTCTCCCGGGCGTCGCGGGTGAGGAAGCCGGCCTTCTTCAGGGTGGGCCGGTTGTCGGCGTCGGCGTCGGTGAGGGCGCGCGCGATGCCCAGGCGCAGAGCCCCGGCCTGCCCGGACACGCCGCCCCCGTCGATGCGGGCGACGACGTCCCAGCCGTCCTCCTGCTCGATCGAGCGGAACGGCTCGGTGACGATCTGCTGGTGGACCTTGTTCGGGAAGTAGTCGACCAGGGGCCGGCCGTTGATCTTCCACTGGCCGGTGCCGGGCATGATGCGCACCCGCGCGACGGCCTCCTTGCGCCGGCCGGTCGCCGCCGCGGGGCCCGAGGGGACGGCGCGCGGCCGGGTGACGGTCTCGGACTCGGTGGAGAAGCCCGCGGCGGCGCCGGGCTGCTCGACCGGCTCGGGGGTGGCCGTCGGCGGGGTGCCGAGATCCTCGGCGCTCTGGATGGTCTCCGGCGCGGTCTCGGTACCGGTCAGGGGCTGGTCGCTCACGTGCGTCCTTCGGCTTGCGGGTGTCGGGCCGGCGCTACTGCGCGACCTGGTTGATCTCGTAGGGCACCGGCTTCTGCGCCTGGTGCGGGTGGTCCGGGCCGGCGTAGACCTTCAGCTTGGACAGCGTCTGGCGGCCGAGCGAGTTGTGCGGCAGCATGCCGCGGACCGCCCGCTCGATGGCCTGCTCCGGCCGCTTGGCCAGCAGCTCGTCGTAGGGCACCTTCTTCAGACCGCCCGGGTAGCCGGAGTGCCGGTAGGCGACCTTCTGCTCGCGCTTGTTGCCGGTCAGCGCTACCTTGCCCGCATTGATGATCACGACGAAGTCGCCGGTGTCGATGTGCGGTGCGAAGTAGGGCTTGTGCTTGCCCCGCAGCAACCGAGCGGTCTGGCTGGCCAGCCGGCCGAGCACTACGTCGGTGGCGTCGATGACGTGCCACTGGCGCTGGACGTCGGCAGACTTCGGGGTGTACGTGCGCACGGTGATGCCTTCGGTCGATCGGTGGGTTGCCGCGACTCAACGGGTCGCGAGCGCGCAGGAATCGACCCCGCGCACAACCTGGACAGGATAGCCGCGCCGCGCGGAGCCGGTCAAAGCCGCCGCCGACGAGTGCGCTCGGCCCGGGCCGCGAGCTCCTCGTCGGGCGGGTAGCGCACCGCGACCAGCGTCAGCCCGCGGGCGGGCGCGACGGTCACGGCCGGGTCGCGGGCACCCGCCGCGAGCACGGCAACCGGCCACTCGACCGGACGGCGACCCTCCCCCACGGCGACCAACGCGCCGACGAGCGCGCGGACCATGTTGTGGCAGAAGGCGTCGGCCTCCACGTCGACGAGGACGAGGCCACCGTCCCGGCGTACGTCGAGACGAAGCAGTGTGCGGACCGTCGTCGCGCCCTCGCGCCGGCGGCAGTACGCCGCGAAGTCGTGCTCCCCGAGCAGCGGCGCCGCCGCGACGGCCATCGCGGCCGCATCGAGCGGGCGCGGGTGGGCGACGGTGTCGTGGCGGCGCAGCGGGTCGGGCACCGCGTCGGTGAGCCGGTAGCGGTAAGCCCGCGACAGCGCGGAGAACCGCGCGTCGAAACCCGGCGGCGCGATGCCGGCCGCCGTGACGCGCACATCGGGGTCGAGCACTCCGAGCAGCCGCCGCTGCAGATCGTCGGGCACGGCGGCCAGGTCGGCGTGGGCGACCTGGCCGGTCGCGTGCACCCCGGCATCGGTGCGCCCGGCGACGGTCAGCGCCGCGGGTGCGGGCAGCCGCAGCACGGTGCCAAGGGCCTCCTCGAGGACGCCCTGCACGGTTCGCAGACCGGGCTGGCGGGCCCAGCCGGCGAACCCGCCGCCGTCGTAGGCGAGGTCGAGGCGGACGCGCGTCAGCCCGTCAGGAACGGTCGCCCTCGGCCTGGGACTCCTCGTCGGCCGTCGCGGTCTGCTCCTCGCCCGGACCCACCGCGGCGTCGCCTTCCACCGCGGGCGCGGCCTCGGTGACGACCTCGGTGTCGCCGCCCTCGGCGGGTACGGCGACCTGCTCGGCCGCCGACGCCTCGGCGGGCTCGACGTCGCCCTCGGCGGGGACCGGCGACTGGGCCGAACCGGTCTCCACACCCGCGGGCTCGGCGACCGCGTCCGGCGCGGCCGCCTCGCCGGCAACGGCGTCCTCGGCAGTCGCGTCCTCGCTCGCCGCTGCCTCGGCCTCGGCCGCCACGGCGGCCGCCGTCGCCGACGTCGACGCCAGGTCGGCCGCAGCCTCCGCGGTCGCGCCGGTCGGCGCGCGGCGACCACGGAACCGGGAGCCGCGGGCCCGCTCGGCCTCGCCGACCGCCTCCTGGGCGACCGTGCGGCCCTCGACCAGCTCGATCACCGCCATGTCGGCGTTGTCGCCCTTGCGCGGGCCGATCTTGGTGATGCGGGTGTAGCCGCCGGGACGCTCCGCGAAGCGCGGGCCGATCTCGGCGAACAGCTGGTGGATGACGCCGTTGTCGTGCAGCGTCTTGGCCACCTGCCGGCGGGCGTGCAGGTCGCCCCGCTTGGCGAAGGTGATCAGCCGCTCGGCAACCGGGCGCAGCCGCTTGGCCTTCGACACGGTCGTCGTGATGCGGCCGTGCTCGAACAGCGCGCCGGCCAGGTTGGCCAGCATCAGCCGCTCGTGCGCGGGGCTGCCGCCGAGGCGGGGGCCCTTCGTAGGCGTGGGCATGAGCTCGGTCTCCTCAGACGATCACAGTGCTCGATCGAGCAACGTGCTGCGTTAGTACTGCTCGGTCTCTTCGTAGCCGGTGGCCTCGTCGCCGTAGTCGTCGGAACCGTAGGTGCCGACGACCGTGCTCGGGTCGAACCCGGGCGGGCTGTCCTTGAGCGCGAGGCCCATGCCGGCCAGCTTGGCCTTGACCTCGTCGATCGACTTGGCGCCGAAGTTGCGGATGTCGAGCAGGTCGGCCTCGCTGCGGCTGACCAGCTCGCCCACCGTGTGGATGCCCTCGCGCTTCAGGCAGTTGTAGGAGCGGACCGTCAGGTCGAGCTCCTCGACCGGCAGCGCCAGGTCGGCGGCGAGCGCCGCATCGGTGGGCGACGGGCCGATGTCGATGCCCTCCGCGGTCTCGTCGAGCTCGCGGGCCAGCCCGAACAGCTCGACCAGGGTCTTGCCGGCGCTCGCGATGGCGGTGCGGGGCGTGGTCGACGGCTTGGTCTCGACGTCGACGATCAGGCGGTCGAAGTCGGTGCGCTGCTCGACGCGGGTCGCCTCGACCTTGTAGGTGACCTTGAGCACCGGCGAGTAGATCGAGTCGATCGGGATGCGGCCGATCTCCTGCCCGGGCTGCTTGTTCTGCGCGGCGGTCACGTAGCCGCGACCGCGCTCCACCGTGAACTCGATCTCGAGCTTGGCCTTGGCGTTGAGGGTCGCCAGACGAAGGTCGGGGTTGTGCACCTCGACACCGGCCGGCGGGGCGATGTCGGCCGCGGTCACCTCGCCGGGGCCCTGCTTGCGCAGGTACATCACCACCGGCTCGTCGAGCTCGCTGCTGACCACGAGCTCCTTGATGTTGAGGATCAGGTCGGTGACGTCGTCCTTGACGCCGGGCACCGTCGTGAACTCGTGCAGCACGCCGTCGATGCGGATGCTCGTGACGGCGGCGCCGGGGATCGACGACAGGAGGGTGCGGCGCAGGGAGTTGCCGAGGGTGTAGCCGAAACCCGGCTCGAGCGGCTCGATGACGAACCGCGACCGGGAGTCGCTGATCGGCTCTTCGGTGAGGGTGGGGCGCTGGGCGATGAGCAAGACGAACCTCTTCCGTCAGGGGCGAACCGCTATTTGAACGCCCTGGACTCCCGCGAGCGGGAGGGCTTACTTCGAGTAGAACTCGACGATCAACTGCTCCTGGACCGGCGTGTCGATGACCTGGCGGCTCGGGAGCGCGTGCACGAGGATCCGCATCCGGTTGCTGATGACCTCGAGCCAGGCCGGGACCGGTCGGGAGCCGGCCTCGGCGCGGGCGATGACGAACGGCGTCTGCTCGACGCTGCTCGGGCGCACCTCGACGATGTCGTTCTCGGCGACGAGGTAGCTCGGGATGTCGACCTTCTGGCCGTTGACGACGAAGTGGCCGTGCTTGACCAGCTGGCGGCCCATGTCGCGGCTGTGCGCGAAGCCCGCGCGGTAGACGACGTTGTCGAGGCGGCGCTCCAGCAGCTGCATGAGGTTCTCACCGGTCTTGCCCTGCCGCCGGTTGGCCTCTTCGTAGTAGCCGCGGAACTGCTTCTCGAGCACGCCGTAGATGCGCGCGCACTTCTGCTTCTCGCGCATCTGCAGGAGGTACTCGGAGTCCTTGGTGCGGCCCCGGCCGTGCTCACCCGGGGGGTAGGGACGGATCTCGATCGGGCACTTCGGGGACTCGCACTTGCTGCCCTTGAGGAACAGCTTCATCTTCTCGCGGCGGCACCTCTTGCAATCCGCCCCTGTATACCGAGCCATCTACTTTCTCTCTTTCGGGGACCCCGCCGCGTTTTCGAGCGCAGCGAGAAAACGTGGTGGGGTTGTCAAACCCGCCGCCGCTTGGGGGGGCGGCACCCGTTGTGAGGAACTGGCGTGACGTCCTGGATGGTGCCGACCTCGAGGCCGGCGGCCTGCAGGGAGCGGATCGCGGTCTCCCGCCCGGAGCCGGGGCCCTTCACGAAGACGTCGACCTTGCGCATGCCGTGCTCCTGCGCCTTGCGCGCGGCGGCCTCGGCGACCATCTGCGCCGCGTAGGGCGTGCTCTTGCGGGAGCCCTTGAAGCCGACGTGGCCGGAGCTCGCCCACGAGATCACGTTGCCCATCGGGTCGGTGATCGAGACGATCGTGTTGTTGAACGTGCTCTTGATGTGGGCGTGCCCGTGAGCGACGTTCTTCTTCTCCTTGCGGCGTACCTTCTTCGGTCCGGCCGCTCGGGTCTTCGGAGGCATCTCTCTCCTGCTGGGTTTCGGTAGGTGCTCTGCAGCTGAACTGCGTGTCCGGGGCGCGGACTACTTCTTGCCGACCTTCTTCTTGCCGGCGACGGTCTTGCGGGGACCCTTGCGGGTGCGCGCGTTGGTGTGGGTGCGCTGGCCGCGCACGGGCAGTCCCCGGCGGTGGCGGATGCCCTGGTAGCAGCCGATCTCGACCTTGCGCCGGATGTCGGCCGCAACCTCCCGGCGAAGGTCGCCCTCGACGCGGTAGTTGGCCTCGATCCAGTCGCGCAGCTTGATGACGTCGTCGTCGCTGAGGTCGCGGACGCGGACGTCGGGCGAGACGCCGGTCTGCTTCAACGTCTCGAGGGCGCGGCTGCGGCCGACGCCGTAGATGTAGGTGAGCGCGACCTCGAGCCGCTTCTCACGCGGGAGGTCGACGCCGACGAGTCGGGCCATCTGGGCGGTGCTCCTTCATGCTCGGAGGTCTGTCGCGTCACCGTCCCGACCCGCCCGGGTCAGGCCCCGGCCTCCGACCGGGGGTGAGGTGCGTGGTGCGCGTTGTCCGGGTTGTGGGCTTCAGCCCTGCCGCTGCTTGTGCCGCAGGTTGTCGCAGATCACCATGACGCGGCCGTGACGACGGATGACCTTGCACTTGTCACAGATCGGCTTGACGCTCGGCTTGACCTTCATCGTGTGCTGCTCCTCGGGAGGCGCCCGAGAAGACGCCCGATCAGTGCGGTGCTCACTTGTAGCGGTAGACGATCCGACCGCGGGACAGGTCGTAGGGGCTCAGCTCGACCACGACACGGTCCTCGGGAAGGATGCGGATGTAGTGCTGACGCATCTTGCCGCTGATGTGCGCCAAGACGCGGTGGCCGTTGGCGAGCTCGACCCGGAACATGGCATTCGGGAGCGGCTCGACGACGCGGCCCTCGATCTCGATGGCGCCTTCCTTCTTCGGCATGTCGTGCGGTTCCGTGCTCCTCGGTCGTGGGATCGTCTTGGTGGTGTCGGGCCGCGCGAACCCGGGCACGCCGGGCGTGCCTGGTCGCGGGCCAAAACGAAAGTCTACGTCATGCGGGCCGACGCGGCCAACCGGCCGGATCAGCCGGCCGCACGCTGTGCGGTGAGCCCGGCGAGCCGGTCCTTGCCGCCGTCGAGCGCCGTGAGCACCCACGGGCCCTCGTCGGTGAGCGTGAACGTGTGCTCGAAGTGGGCGCTGGCCGCCCCGTCGCGGGTCACGACCGTCCACTCGTCGGCGAGCAGCCGGGTGTAGCGGGCGCCGAGGTTGACCATGGGCTCGATCGCCAGCGCGAGGCCGCGCACGAGCTTGGGCCCGCGGCCGGGACCGCGGGGCGCGTAGTTGTAGACCTGCGGGTCCTGGTGCATCTCGGTGCCGATCCCGTGGCCGACGTACTCCTCGACGATGCCCCACGCGGCGCCCGTCGGGTGCGGCTGGCTGCGGATGTAGACCTCGATCGCGTGCGAGATGTCGGTGAGCCGGCCACCGAGACGGGCCGCGGCGATGCCCCGCCACAGCGACTCCTCGCAGACCCGGAGGAGCTCGAGCAGCTCGGGTGCAACCTGGCCGACCGGCACGGTCACGGCGGCGTCGCCGTGGTAGCCGTCGACGATCGCGCCGCAGTCGATCGACACCACGTCGCCCTCGCGCAGGACCCGCCCGCGGCTCGGGATCCCGTGCACGATCTCGTCGTTGATCGAGGTGCAGATGCAGGCGGGGAAGCCGCGGTAGCCCTTGAACGACGGCGTCGCCCCCTCGCCGCGGATCGCCTCCTCCGCGATCGCGTCGAGCTCACCGGTGCTGACCCCGGGGGCGACGGCGGCCTTGAGCTTGTCGAGCGTGCGGCCGACGACGAGGCCGGCTTCCCGCATCAGCGCGATCTCGGCGTCGGTCTTGATCTGGATCATCGGTTTGCGCCTTCTCGAGAACACCGTGGGGTCACCGGGAGTGCGGCCGCAACGCCGCCATCGCGCGGTCGGTGATGTCGTCGACAGGGCCGGTCGCGTCGATGCCCACCAGGATGCCGCGGGCCGCGTAGAACTCCACCAGCGGTGCGGTCTGCTCGTAGTAGACCTCCAACCGGTGCCGGATGGTCTCCTCCCGGTCGTCGTCGCGCTGGAACAGCTCGCTGCCGCACGCGTCGCAGATGCCCTCGACCGACGGCGGGTCGAAGTCGACGTGCCAGACGTGCGAGCAGCCACGGCAGGTACGCCGACCGGACAGGCGCCGCACGACCTCCTCGTCGTCGACGACGAGCTCGAGGACGACGTCGAGCCCAGTGCCCATGTCGAGGAGCATGTCCTCGAGGATCCGCGCCTGCGGCACGTTGCGGGGGAAGCCGTCGAGCAGGAAACCCTTGCGGGCGTCGTCCTCCGCCAGCCGGTCGCGGACCATCGCGACGGTCACCTCGTCGGGCACGAGGTCGCCCCGGTCCATGTACTCCTTCGCCCGGCGGCCGAGCTCGGTGCCCTGGCTGACGTTGGCCCGGAAGATGTCGCCGGTCGAGATCTTGGGCACCTGCAGATGGGCGGCAACGAACTCGGCCTGCGTGCCCTTGCCGGCACCGGGCGGCCCGACGAGGACGAGCCGCATCAGCGTTGCCCCAGCACTAGCGGAGGAAGCCCTCGTAGTTGCGCAGCATGAGCTGGCTCTCGATCTGTTTGGCCGTGTCGAGGCCGACACCGACCAAGATCATGATCGAGGTGCCGCCGAACGGGAAGACCTGGCCGTTGCCGAGGAACCCGAGCGCGATCATCGGCAGCACGGCGACCAGCCCGAGGTAGAGCGAGCCCGGAGCGGTGAGCCGGGAGAGCACGTAGTCGAGGTACTCGGCGGTCGACCGGCCCGGTCTGATGCCCGGGATGAAGCCGCCGTACTTCTTCATGTTGTCGGCGACCTCGACCGGGTTGAACGTGATCGCGACGTAGAAGTAGGTGAAGAACAACGTCAGCACCAGGTAGGTGAGGACGTAGGACGCGCTGTCACCGTGCGACAGCCACTTCTGCACGAAGCTGTTGAAGCTGTTGTTGTGCCAGACGCTCGCCGCGAGGCTCGGGAGATACATGAGGCTCGAGGCGAAGATGACCGGGATGACACCGGCCTGGTTGACCTTGAGCGGGATGTAGGTCGACGTGCCGCCGTACATCCGCCGGCCGATCATGCGTTTGGCGTACTGCACCGGGATGCGCCGCTGGCCCTGCTCCATGAAGACGATCGCCGTGACGATCGCGACACCGATGAGGATCACGATCGCGAAGACGAACCCACCGTTGGAGGCGAGGATCTGCTGCCCCTCGAACGGGAAGCGTGCCGCGATCGAGACGAAGATCAGCAGTGACATGCCGTTGCCGACGCCGCGGTCGGTGATCAGCTCGCCGAGCCACATGATGACCGCGGTGCCGGCCGTCATCGACAGCACGAGCGTGGTGATGCGGAAGATCGAGGTGTCGGGGATCAGCGTCTGCGGGCAGCTCACGCCCTGGAACAGCCGGCCGGTGCGGGCGAGCGCCACGATGCCGGTGGACTGCAGGATCGCCAGGGCAACCGTCAGGTAGCGGGTGTACTGCGTGAGCTTGGCCTGACCGCTCTGACCCTCCTCCTTGAGGCGCTCCAGCCGCGGGATGACCACGACGAGCAGCTGGATGATGATGCTCGCGGTGATGTAGGGCATGATCCCGAGCGCGAACACCGACAGCTGCAGCAGGGCGCCGCCGCTGAACAGGTTGACGAGCGTGTAGACGTTGCTGGTCTGCGCCTGGGTGAAGCAGGCGTGGACGGCCTTGAAGTCGACGCCCGGCGAGGGCACCACCGACCCCAGCCGGTAGATGCCGAGGATCGCGATCGTGAAGAGGATCTTTCGCCGCAGGTCGGGCGTGCGAAACGCCCGGGCGAAAACGCTGAGCACTGCGTCCTCCTGCGACGGTCAGCTAACGCGGTCCGGCACCAGCGGCCGGGCGAGAGGAGGCCGCCCCCACCCGGGCCGGCGGCCAGCGCAGGAGGGACCTGAAACGACGTTCAGACTCTAACAGCCGGCCCCGCCGAAGCGGGGCCGTCGCGGGAGACGCTCAGACCCCCGCGACGCTCCCGCCGGCAGCAGTGATCTTGTCCCGGGCGCTGGTCGAGACGGCGTGCACGCGCACCTGGAGCGCGACCGAGATCTCGCCGTCGCCGAGGATCTTCACCGGGTGGCCGCGACGGACCGCGCCCCGCGCCGCCAGCACGTCGGGGTCGACCTCGCCGCCCTCGGGGAAGAGCGCGGCGAGGCGCTCGACGTTGACGACTTGGTACTCGGTGCGGAACGGGTTCTTGAAGCCCTTGAGCTTCGGCACCCGCATGTGCAACGGCATCTGGCCGCCCTCGAACGCCGCGGAGACCTGGCCGCGGGCCTTGGTGCCCTTGGTGCCCCGGCCGGCGGTCTTGCCCTTGGAGCCCTCACCGCGGCCGACCCGCGTCTTGGCCTTGTGCGCGCCGGGGGCCGGGCGCAGATGGTGAACCTTGAGCGTCACGTCACTCCACCTCCTCGACGGTGACGAGGTGCGAGACCTTCGCCACCATCCCGCGGATCTCGGGGCGGTCTTCCTTGACGACGACGTCACGGATCCGCTTCAGCCCGAGCGAGCGCAGGCTCTCCCGCTGGGCGTGGTTGCCACCGATCGCCGAGCGGACCTGCTGGACCTTGAGCCGCGCCATCAGCCGCCCACCCCCGCGCGGGCGCGCAGCATCGCGGCCGGTGCGACGTCCTCGAGCGGCAGACCGCGCTTGGCGGCGATCTCCTCGGGACGGTGCAGGCCGCGCAGCGCGGTCACCGTGGCGTGGACGATGTTGATCGGGTTGGAGGACCCGAGCGACTTGCTGAGCACGTCGTGGATGCCGGCGCACTCGAGCACCGCTCGCACGGGGCCGCCGGCGATGACGCCGGTGCCGGGGCTCGCGGGCTTGAGCAGCACCACGCCGGCCGCCTCCTCGCCCTGCACCGGGTGCGGGATCGTGCCCTGGATGCGGGGGACGCGGAAGAAGTGCTTCTTGGCCTCTTCGACACCCTTCGCGATCGCGGCGGGCACCTCCTTAGCCTTGCCGTAGCCGACGCCGACCTGGCCGTCGCCGTCACCGACGACGACGAGCGCGGTGAAGCTGAACCGCCGGCCGCCCTTGACGACCTTGGCGACCCGGTTGATGGCGACGACGCGCTCGAGGTACGCCGTCTTCTCGGCCGCGGCGCCCCGGCCCTCGCGGCGGTCCCGCCGCTCGTTGCCGCCGGCGGAGCCGCGGCGCTGGGGTCCTGGCATCAGAGATTCCTTCCGTCACGTGCAGGAACGGTCGTGGTGTTGGGGATCAAAAGCTCAAGCCCCCTTCGCGAGCCGCGTCGGCGAGCGCCGCGATCCGACCGTGGTACTGGTAGCCCGCCCGGTCGAACACGACCGCGTCGACGCCGGCGGCCTTCGCCCGCTCGGCGACCAGGCGGCCGACCTCGCGGGCCTTGGCGCTCTTGTCACCGCTCGCGCCGCGCAGCGCGTCGTCGAGCGTGGACGCGTGCGCGAGCGTGCGGCCCTGCGCGTCGTCGATGACCGAGGCGTAGATGTGGCGCGCGGAGCGGAACACCGCGAGCCGGGGCCGCGCCGGCGTGCCGAAGACCCGCTTGCGCACGCGCAGGTGGCGGCGCAGTCGCATGAGCCGGCGCTGGTTGCCCCGGCGCGGGACGAGCGTGGTGGACGACATCACTTACCAGCCTTTCCGGCCTTGCGGCGGACGACCTCGCCCGCGTAGCGCACGCCCTTGCCCTTGTAGGGCTCCGGCTTGCGGATCGCCCGGATGTTGGCGGCCACCTGGCCGACCTGCTGCTTGTCGATGCCTTCGACGTGGAAGCGGGTCGGGGACTCGACGGTGAAGGTCACCCCGGGCGGGGCGGTGACCACGACCGGGTGGCTGAACCCGAGCGCGAACTCCAGGTCCGCGCCCCGGGCCTGCACGCGGTAACCGGTGCCGACGATCTCCAGCGTCTTGCGGTAGCCCTCGGTGACGCCGGTGACCATGTTCGCGACGAGCGTGCGCGACAGGCCGTGCAGGGCCTTGTTGGGCCCCTCGTCGTCGGGGCGGGTCAGCAGGATCGCGCCGTCGCCCTGCGCGACCGCGATCGGCGCGACCACCGTGTGGCTGAGGGTGCCCTTGGGCCCCTTCACGGTGAGGTCACTGCCGGCGATCGTCACCTCGACGCCGCTGGGCACGGGGACGGGCTGCTTGCCGATGCGAGACATGTCAGTCCTCCCTTCTCACCAGACGTAGGCGAGGACTTCCCCGCCCACGCCACGCTTGGCGGCCTGCTTGTCGGTCAGCAGTCCGGTCGAGGTCGAGATGATTGCCACACCGAGGCCGCCGAGCACCTTCGGCAGGTTGGTGGCCTTGGCGTAGACGCGCAGGCCGGGCTTGGAGATGCGGCGTACGCCGGCGATCGTGCGCTCCCGGTTGGGGCCGTACTTCAGCTCGATCACCAGGGACTTGCCCGGGTGGTCGACCGCGTCCTGCACGTTCCAGCCGGCGATGTAGCCCTCCTGCTGCAGGATCTCGGCGATGTGCACCTTGATCTTGGAGTGGGGCATCGCCACGCTCTCGTGGTAGGCGTGGTTGGCGTTGCGCAGACGCGTCAACATGTCTGCGATCGGGTCGGTCATCGTCATGTCGAGGCCCTCGGGCCTTTCTCGTCCCGGTTTCCCCGGCGGGGACCTGTGACGTCGGTGGGTGCTACCAGGAGCTCTTGGTGACGCCGGGCAGCTCGCCGGCGTGCGCCATCTGCCGCACGCAGATCCGGCACAGGCCGAACTTGCGGTAGACGGAGTGCGGCCGCCCGCAGCGCGAGCAACGGGTGTAGGCCCGCACCGCGAACTTCGGCTTGCGGGCGGCCTTTGCGATCAGTGCCTTCTTCGCCATCGTCCTCAGTCCCTGAAGGGGAAGCCGAGCGCCCGCAGCAGCGCGCGCCCCTCGTCGTCGGTCGTAGCGGTCGTCACGACCGTGATGTCCATGCCGCGGACGCGGTCGATGCTGTCCTGGTTGATCTCGTGGAACATCGACTGCTCGGTGAGGCCGAACGTGTAGTTGCCGCTGCCGTCGAACTGCTGGGCCGACAGGCCGCGGAAGTCACGGATGCGCGGCAGCGCGAGCGACAGCAGCCGGTCGAGGAACTCCCACATCCGGTCGCCGCGCAAGGTGACGTGGGCGCCGATCGGCATGCCCTCGCGCAGCTTGAACTGCGCGATCGACTTGCGGGCGCGCGCCACCGCCGGCCGCTGGCCAGTGATGACGGTGAGGTCGCGGACCGCACCCTCGATCAGCTTGGCGTCGCGGGCCGCGTCACCGACCCCCATGTTGACCTTGATCTTGGTGATCGTGGGGACCTGCATGACGTTGCGGAAGGAGAACTGCTCGCGCAGCGCGGGGACGACCTCGTCGCGGTAGCGGGCTTTGAGCCGCGGGACCGCACGGTCGGTGGTGGTGGCTGTCATCGTGGTTCCTCGGTTGTCCTTCGGGTGCCGCTCAGATGTCGCTGTCGCAGCGCTTGCAGACGCGGACCGTCCGGCCTTCGTCGTCCTTGCGGTGGCCGACCCGGGAAGCCTTGCCGCACCCCGGGCACACGACCATGACGTTGCTGGCGTGGATCGGCGCCTCCTGGGTGACGATCCCGCCGGACTGGGCGCCGCGCTGGTTGGTCGTCACCCGGGTGTGCTTCTTGACCCGGTTGACGCCCTCGACGATGACGCGGCCCTCCTTCGGCAGGGTCAGGATGACCTTGCCGGTCACGCCGCGGTCCTTGCCGGTGATGATCTGGACGGTGTCGCCCTTCTTGACGTGCAGCGTGGTGGCGGTCTGGGTGGCCATGGCTACAGCACCTCCGGCGCCAGCGAGATGATCCGCATGAAGCGCTTCTCCCGCAGCTCGCGGCCGACCGGGCCGAAGATGCGGGTGCCGCGCGGGTCGCCACCGTCGCGGATGATCACGGCGGCGTTCTCGTCGAAGCGGATGTAGGACCCGTCGGGGCGGCGGCGGGGCTTGACCGTGCGGACGACGACGGCCTTCACCACGTCGCCCTTCTTCACCCCCGCGCCGGGCAGCGCGTCCTTGACCGTGCCGACGATGATGTCGCCGATGCCGGCGTAACGGCGCCCCGAGCCGCCGAGCACCCGGATGCAGAGGATCTCCTTCGCACCGGTGTTGTCCGCCACGCGGAGTCGGGATTCTTGTTGAATCATTTCTGGGCCCCCGCGGCATTCCGAGCGGAGCGAGAGACTTCGTGGGGTGAGGTCACTTGGCCTTCTCCAGAATCTCGACCACGCGCCAGCGCTTGCTCGCCGACAGCGGCCGGGTCTCCATGAGCAGCACGCGGTCGCCGACGCCGCAGGCGTTGGCCTCGTCGTGCGCCTTCAGCCGGCTGGTGCGCCGCATGATCTTGCCGTAGAGGGCGTGCTGCACGCGGTCCTCGACGGCGACCACGACGGTCTTGTCCATCTTGTCGCTGACCACGAGGCCCTCGCGGGTCTTGCGGAACCCGCGGCCTTCGGTCGCGGCAGTGGTGGCGGTGCTCATCTCACTTCTCTCCGTCACGCCACATCACCGGCCGGCTCGGGCGCGGCGTAGATGCCGAGCTCGCGCTCACGCATGACCGTGTAGATGCGGGCGATGTCCCGGCGTACGACCTGCAGCCGGCGGTTGTTGTCGAGCTGCCCGGTGGCGCCCTGGAAGCGGAGGTTGAACAGCTCCTCCTTGGCCTCCCGCAGCCGGGTCACGAGGTCCTCGTCGACGAGAAGGCGCAGCTCGTTCGGATCGGTGCCTGCCATCAGCCCTCACCCACTTCACGCTTCACGATCCGGCACTTCATCGGCAGCTTGTGGATCGCGCGAGTCAGCGCGGCCCGGGCCACTGCCTCGTTGGGGTAGGCCAGCTCGAACATCACCCGGCCCGGCTTGACGTTGGCGATCCACCACTCCGGGGAGCCCTTGCCCGACCCCATCCGGGTCTCGGCCGGCTTCTTCGTCAGCGGGCGGTCGGGGTAGATGTTGATCCAGACCTTGCCGCCACGGCGGATGTGCCGGGTGATCGCGATACGGGCGGACTCGATCTGGCGGTTGGTGACGTAGGCCGGCTCGAGCGCCTGGATGCCGTACTCGCCGAACGCCACGGCGGTGCCGCCCTTGGCGCGCCCGCTGCGCTTCGGGTGGTGCTGCTTGCGGTGCTTGACCCGACGGGGGATCAACATCGGTCAGCCCTCCCCACCGGTGCTCGTGTCGGTCTGCGACGTCTCGACGTCGACGGGCGCGGTCGCCGGCTCGGCCTGGACGGGCGCGGTGCCGGTCGCGTCGGTGACGTCACCGGCGGCGACCTCCGGCGCCGGCGGAGCGACCTGCGCCGGCTCCTCGCGGCGGCGCGGTGCGGCGCTGCGCGGCGGGCGCTGGCGACCGGCGGCCCGGGCCTGCGCCTGCTCGGCGGCCCGCTCGAGCCGACCGGCGGTGACGTCGCCCTTGTAGATCCACACCTTGACGCCGATGCGGCCGAACGTCGTGCGTGCCTCGTAGAAGCCGAAGTCGATGTTGGCGCGCAGGGTGTGCAGGGGCACCCGGCCCTCGCGGTAGAACTCCGAGCGACTCATCTCGGCACCGCCCAGGCGGCCGGAGCACTGCACCCGGATGCCCTTCGCGCCGCCCTTGAGCGCACTCTGCATCGCCTTGCGCATCGCCCGGCGGAAGCTGACCCGGCTCGAGAGCTGCTCGGCCACGCCCTGCGCGACCAGCTGCGCGTCGATCTCGGGGTTCTTCACCTCGAGGATGTTCAGCTGCACCTGCTTGCCGGTGAGCTTCTCGAGGTCGCCGCGGATGCGGTCGGCCTCGGCGCCGCGGCGGCCGATGACGATGCCGGGCCGCGCGGTGTGGATGTCGACGCGGACGCGGTCACGGGTGCGCTCGATCTCGACCTTGCTGATGCCCGCGCGCTCCATGCCGCGGGTCATCATCCGGCGGATCGCCACGTCTTCCTTGACGTAGTCCTTGTACATCTTGTCGGCGTACCACCGGCTCTTGAAGTCGGTGCTGATGCCGAGGCGGAACCCGTGCGGGTTGACCTTCTGCCCCACTAGCGGGTCCTTCCCTTGCGACTGGACGGCTGGCCGGCCGCGGCGGCGGGCCGCGACTCGACGACGACCGTGATGTGGCTGGTGCGCTTGCGGATGCGGTAGGCGCGGCCCTGCGCCCGCGGCCGGAACCGCTTGAGCATCGGGCCCTCGTCGACGAAGGCCTCCGCGACGAACAACGTCTGCGGGTCGAGCCGGTTGTTGTGCTCGGCGTTGGCGACCGCGCTCGCGAGCACCTTGCCGACCGGCTCGCTCGCGGCCTGCGGGGCGAACTGGAGCACGGCGGCGGCCTCGGCGACCGGCAGGCCGCGGATCAGGTCGACGACCCGGCGGGCCTTCATCGGTGACATCCGCACGTAGCGGGCCACGGCCCGGGCCGAGGTCGCGTCCTCGAGCGCGAAGGTGGGCTCAGCCACGGCGCGACCTCCGTTCGTCCTTGACGTGCCCGCGGAACGTGCGCGTCGGGGCGAACTCGCCGAGCTTGTGGCCGACCATGCCCTCGGTGACGAACACCGGGACGTGCTTGCGACCGTCGTGGACGGCGATCGTGTGGCCGAGCATCGCGGGCACGACCATCGAGCGCCGCGACCACGTCTTGATGACGTTCTTGGTGCCCTTGTCGTTCTGGACCAGCACCTTCTTCATCAGGTGGTCGTCCACGAAAGGACCCTTCTTCACGCTGCGGGGCATCCCAATGGCTCCTAGCGCCTCTTGCTGGCGTAGCGACGGCGGACGATGAGACGGTCACTCGGCTTCTTGGCCTGACGGGTGCGGCCCTCGGGCTTGCCGGCCGGGTTGGTCGGGTGCCGACCACCGGACGTCTTGCCCTCGCCACCGCCGTGCGGGTGGTCGACGGGGTTCATGGCGACACCGCGGACGGTCGGGCGCTTGCCCTTCCACCGCATGCGGCCGGCCTTGCCCCAGTTGATGTTGGACTGCTCGGCGTTGCCGACCTCCCCGACCGTGGCGCGGCAGCGGACGTCGACGTTGCGGATCTCGCCCGAGGGCATCCGCAGCTGGGCGTAGGCGCCCTCCTTGGCGACGAGCTGGACGCTCGACCCCGCGGATCGCGCGATCTTCGCCCCGCCCCCGGGCCGCAGCTCGATGGCGTGGACGACCGTGCCGACCGGGATGTTGCGCAGGGGCAGGTTGTTGCCGGGCTTGATGTCAGCCGACGGGCCGGACTCGACACGGTCGCCCTGCGCGAGCCGGGCCGGGCAGACGATGTAGCGCTTCTCGCCGTCGGCGTAGTGCAGCAGGGCGATGCGCGCGGTGCGGTTGGGGTCGTACTCGATGTGCGCGACCTTGGCCGGCACGCCGTCCTTGTCCGCACGCCGGAAGTCGACGACCCGGTAGGCCCGCTTGTGCCCGCCGCCCTGGTGCCGGGTGGTGATCCGCCCGTGCACGTTGCGGCCGCCCTTGCTGTGCAGGGGGCGCACCAGCGACTTCTCCGGCTCACTGCGGGTGAGCTCGACGAAGTCGGCGACGCTCGCGCCACGCTGGCCCGGCGTGTTCGGCTTCAGCTTGCGGATGCCCATGTGTCTTCTCTCAGTCCCTGTCGGTGGCCGCTAAGCGACCGGACCACCGAAGATCTCGATGCGGTCGCCCTCGGCGAGCGTGACGATCGCGCGCTTGGTGTCCTTGCGCCGCCCCCACCCGGCCCGGGTGCGCTTGCGCTTGCCCTGGCGGTTGGCGGTGTTGACCCCGGTCACCTTGACGTTGAACACCTGCTCGACGGCGATCTTGATCTCCGTCTTGTTGGCGTCGGGCCGGACGATGAAGGTGTACTTGTTGTCGTCGAGCAGGCCGTAGCTCTTCTCGGAGATGACCGGCGACAGCAGCACGTCTCGGTGGTCGGCGATCACTGGTCGTCACCCGGCATCTCGTCGGCGAGCGCCTCGTTGGCCGGTTTGTCGGTCTCCTTGCCGCCGGCCTTCTCGAAGGCCTCCTCGGCGGCGCGGTCGGGGCTGGTCGTCTCGGCGACCTCGCGCGCCATCTCCTCGTCGCTGACGCCCTCGCCTGCGGGGCGGGTGACGCCGGCGCCAGTGGCCGGCTGCTCGCTCACGGTCTCCTCCTGCTGCGCCTGCTTGCCGCTGGTGCGGGTCGCGGCTTTCGTCTCGGACGCCGGCGCCAGGGTGCTCACCGCGTCGGCGAGGTCGTCGCCGCGCCGGCCGCTGGTCGGGCCGGCCACGAACTGCGCAAACGCACCCTCGGTGAACACGACGTCGTCGCTCACCAGCACGTCGTACGTGTTGAGCTGGTCCGGCGCGATGAGGTGCACCCGCTCGACGTTGCGCAGGCTCTTCCAGGTCACCTGGTCGTCGCGCTCGACCACGACCAGCACGTGCCGCCGGTCGGTCAGCCGCGCGAGGTGGGCGACCGCCGTCTTCGTCGAGGGGGCGTCGCTGTCGACAATGCCGGTGACCACGTGCAGCCGGCCGCCGCGAGCGCGGTCGGACAGGGCCCCACGCAGCGCCGCGGCCTTCATCTTCTTCGGCGTGCGCTGCTCGTAGCCGCGGGGCGTCGGCCCGTGGACCGTGCCACCGCCGGTGAACTGGGGCGCACGGATGGAGCCCTGCCGGGCCCGGCCGGTGCCCTTCTGCCGGTAGGGCTTGCGCCCGCCGCCGCGCACCTCGCCGCGGGTCTTGCTCGAGGCGTTGCCGCTCCTGGCCGCGGCCAGCTGGGCCACCACCACCTGGTGGATCAGCGGCACGTTGACCTGCACGTCGAAGATCTCTGCCGGCAGGTCGACAGTGCGTGCCAGGTCGCCGGAGGGCGACTGGACGTTGACGGTCGTCACTGCGAGGCCTCCATCTCGGGCAGGGGCTTCTTCGCCGCCGAGCGGACGAGCACGAGACCACCGGTGGGGCCGGGCACCGCGCCGCGCAGCAGGATCAAGCCCTGCTCCGCGTCGACGGACTGCACGGCGAGGTTCAGGGTCGTGGTGCGTACGCCGCCGTGCCGGCCGGCCATGCGGGTGCCCTTGAACACCCGCGAGGGCGTGGCGCAGGCGCCGATCGAGCCGGGCGAGCGGTGCTTGCGCTCGACGCCGTGACCGGCGCCCAGGCCGCGGAAGCCGTGCCGCTTCATGACACCCGCGAAGCCCTTGCCCTTGCTGGTGCCGATGACGTCGACGATCGTGCCCGGGGCGAACACCTCGGCGGTGATCTCCTGCCCCAGCGTGTAGGTCGCCGCGTCGAGCGTGCGGATCTCCACGACGTGGCGGCGCGGCGGCACGCCCGCCTTGCGGAAGTGTCCGGCGAGCGGCTTGTTGACCTTGCGCGGGTCGATCGCGCCGTAGGCGATCTGCACGGCGTGGTAACCATCGGTCGAGGGGGTGCGGACCTGGGTCACGACGCACGGCCCGGCCTTGACGACGGTGACCGGGACGAGGCGATGCTGCTCGTCCCAGACCTGCGTCATGCCGAGCTTCTCGCCCAGCACCGCTCGAATCGTTCTGTCAGCCATGGGTCAGCGGTCCCTACAACTTAATTTCGATGTCGACGCCAGCCGGCAGGTCGAGACGCATCAACGAGTCGACGGTCTTCGGCGTGGGGTCGAGGATGTCGATCAGCCGCTTGTGTGTGCGCATCTCGAAGTGCTCGCGCGAGTCCTTGTACTTGTGCGGCGAGCGGATGACGCAGTAGATGTTCTTCTCGGTCGGCAGCGGCACCGGGCCCGCGACCTGCGCGCCCGTCCGGGTCACCGTCTCGACGATCTTGCGCGCCGAGCTGTCGATGACCTCGTGGTCGTAGGCCTTGAGCCGGATGCGGATCTTCTGTCCCGCCATCTCGTCCTTCTTCGGTCGGTGCCAGTGCTGCTTCGGGGTGCTCACGCTGCGGCGGCCGGACCTGCTCGGCCCGGCCGCCGCAGGTGCGCTACTTGATGATCTTGATGACGCGCCCGGCGCCGACGGTGCGGCCGCCCTCGCGGATGGCGAAGCGCAGGCCCTCCTCCATGGCGATGGGCTGGATCAGCTCGACGCGCATCTCGGTGTTGTCACCAGGCATGACCATCTCCGTGCCCTCGGGCAGGTTGACGACCCCGGTGACGTCCGTGGTGCGGAAGTAGAACTGCGGCCGGTAGTTGTTGAAGAACGGCGTGTGCCGGCCGCCCTCGTCCTTGGACAGGATGTAGACCTGCGCCTCGAACTCCGTGTGCGGCGTGATCGAGCCCGGCTTGCACACGACCTGCCCGCGCTCAACCTCCTCGCGCTTGATGCCGCGCAGGAGCAGGCCGACGTTGTCGCCCGCCTGGCCCTGGTCGAGCAGCTTGCGGAACATCTCGACGCCGGTGACGGTGGTGCGCTGCGTCTCGGTCTTGATGCCGACGATCTCGACTTCCTCGTTGACGTTGACGACACCACGCTCGACGCGGCCGGTCACGACCGTGCCACGACCGGTGATCGTGAAGACGTCCTCGATCGGCATGAGGAACGGCTTCTCGATGTCGCGGACCGGCTCGGGGATGTTGGCGTCGCACGCGTCCATGAGCTCGACGATCGACTCGGCCCACTTCTCGTCGCCCTCGAGCGCCTTGAGCGCCGAGACGCGGACGACGGGGACGTCGTCGCCGGGGAACTCGTAGCTGGAGAGCAGCTCACGCACCTCGAGCTCGACCAACTCGAGGATCTCCTCGTCGTCGACGACGTCGGCCTTGTTCAGCGCGACCACGATGTAGGGCACGCCGACCTGGCGGGCGAGCAGCACGTGCTCCTTGGTCTGCGGCATCGGGCCGTCGGCGGCGGACACCACGAGGATCGCGCCGTCCATCTGCGCCGCGCCGGTGATCATGTTCTTGATGTAGTCGGCGTGACCCGGGCAGTCGACGTGGGCGTAGTGCCGGTTGTCGGTCTGGTACTCGACGTGGGCGATCGAGATCGTGATGCCGCGGGCCTTCTCCTCCGGCGCCTTGTCGATCTGGTCGAACGGCGTGAAGGGGTTGAGGTCCGGGTGCTTGTCGTGCAGGACCTTGGTGATGGCGGCCGTCAGCGTCGTCTTGCCATGGTCGATGTGACCGATGGTGCCGATGTTGACGTGCGGCTTGGTCCGCTCGAACTTGGCCTTCGCCACTGGTGTCCTCCTGGTGGACTGCTGTTCCGTGCGCCGGGCGCCGGCGGGTGGGACTGGGTCGTCGGGGTCGGGGGCTGTCGCCGGGCCTACTCGCCGTGGGCCTTGGCGACGATCTCCTTCGCGATGTTGGACGGGACCTCCGCGTAGGAGTGGAACTGCATGGAGTAGCTCGCCCGGCCCTGGGTGCGCGACCGCAGGTCGCCCACGTAGCCGAACATCTCCGCGAGCGGCACCAGGGCCCGGACGACGCGGGCGCCGGCCCGCTCCTCCATCGCCTGGATCTGGCCGCGCCGGGAGTTGAGGTCGCCGATCACGTCGCCCATGAAGTCCTCGGGCGTGGTGACCTCGACCGCCATGAGCGGTTCCATGATGACGGGGTCCGCCTGGCGAGCGGCCTGCTTGAACGCCATGGAGCCGGCGATCTTGAACGCGAGCTCGGACGAGTCGACCTCGTGGTAGGCGCCGTCCCGCAGCGTCACCTTGACGTCGACCATCGGGTAGCCGGCGAGCACGCCGAACTCCATCGCCTCCTGGCAGCCCGCGTCGACCGCCGGGATGTACTCGCGCGGGATGCGGCCGCCGGTGATGGCGTTGACGAACTCGTAGCCGCCGCCGCCGTCCTCGCCGTCGCCGTGGGTCGGCTCAACGTCGATGATCACGCGACCGAACTGGCCGGAGCCGCCGGTCTGCTTCTTGTGGGTGTACTCGACGCCGGTGACCTTCTTGCGGATGGTCTCGCGGTAGGCGACCTGCGGGCGGCCGACGTTGGCCTCGACCTTGAACTCGCGCTTCATCCGGTCGACGAGCACCTCGAGGTGCAGCTCGCCCATGCCGGAGATGACGGTCTGGCCGGTCTCCTCCTCGGTGCGCACCGTGAAGGTCGGGTCCTCCTCGGCGAGCCGCTGGATCGCGGTGCCGAGCTTCTCCTGGTCGGACTTCGTCTTCGGCTCGATCGCGACGTGGATGACCGGCGCCGGGAAGTTCATCGACTCGAGGATGATCGGCTTGCTCGGGTCGCAGAGGGTGTCGCCGGTGGTGGTGTCCTTGAGCCCCTGGACGGCGACGATCTGGCCGGCACCGCAACCCTCGCGCTCCTCGCGGTGGTTGGCGTGCATCTGGTAGATCTTGCCGATCCGCTCCTTCTTGTCCTTGGTCGAGTTGAGGACCTGGGACCCGGCGTGCAGGCGACCGGAGTAGACCCGGATGTAGGTGAGCTTGCCGAGGTGCTGGTCGCTCATGACCTTGAAGGCCAGGGCGGCGAACGGCGCGTCCTCGGAGGCCTCGCGCTCGATGATCTCGTCCTCGTTGCCCACGGTGTGGCCGGTGATCGCGGGCACGTCGAGCGGGCTCGGGAGGAACTCGACGATCGCGTCGAGCAGGGGCTGGACGCCCTTGTTCTTGAACGCCGTGCCGCACAGGACCGGGTTGATCTTGCCGGCGATCGTGGCGCGGCGGATGCCGGCGACGAGCGTCTCGTGGTCGGGCTCCTGCCCCTCGAGGTAGAGCTCCATGACCTCGTCGTCGTTCTCGGCGACGGTCTCGAGCAGCTTCTCGCGCCACTCGCGCGCGGCCTCGAGATGGTCGTCGGGGATGGAGACGACGTCGAAGGTGTCGCCCTTGCCCTCGGTCTGCCAGAGCAGGGCATTCATGTTGATCAGGTCGATGACGCCCTTGAAGTCGCTCTCGACGCCCCATGGCAGCTGCACGACCAGCGGGGTGGAGGCGAGCCGGGTGACGATCATCTCGACGCAGCGGTGGAACTCCGCACCGACGCGGTCCATCTTGTTGACGAAGCAGATGCGGGGGACGCCGTAACGGTCGGCCTGCCGCCACACGGTCTCGGACTGCGGCTCCACGCCGGCGACGCCGTCGAACACCGCGACCGCACCGTCGAGCACCCGCAGCGACCGCTCCACCTCGACCGTGAAGTCGACGTGGCCGGGCGTGTCGATGATGTTGATCGTGTGGTTCTTCCACTCGCACTTGGTCGCGGCGGACGTGATCGTGATGCCGCGCTCCTGCTCCTGCGGCATCCAGTCCATCGTCGCGGCACCCTCGTGCACCTCGCCGATCTTGTAGTTGACGCCGGTGTAGAAGAGGATGCGCTCGGTGGTCGTGGTCTTGCCCGCGTCGATGTGGGCCATGATCCCGATGTTGCGGACCTTGGCCAGGCTGGCTACGACGTCGGTCGTCACGGTTGCTTCGTCTCTCTCAGGTGTGTCGGTCGCGGGGTCGCCGCGCGGACGGGTCGGGCCGGCGGGTTACCAGCGGTAGTGGGCGAAGGCCTTGTTGGACTCCGCCATCTTGTGGGTGTCTTCGCGCCGCTTGACCGCGGCACCGAGACCGTTGCTTGCGTCGAGCAGCTCGTTCATGAGCCGCTCGGTCATCGTCTTCTCGCGGCGCTGGCGGGAGTAGGCGACCAGCCAGCGCAGCGCCAGGGTGGTGCTGCGGCCGGGCTTGACCTCGACCGGCACCTGGTAGGTCGCGCCGCCGACCCGCCGGCTCTTGACCTCGAGCGTCGGCTTGACGTTGTCGAGCGCGCGCTTGAGCGTGATGACGGGGTCGGTGCCGGTCTTCGCGCGGCAGCCCTCGAGCGCCTCGTAGACGATGCGCTCGGCGATCGACCGCTTGCCGCTCTGCAGCACCTTGTTGACGAGCGAGGTGACCAGCGGCGAGCCGTAGACGGGGTCGACGGTCACCGGGTGGCGAGGAGCGGGGCCCTTGCGCGGCATCTCAGCTCTTCTCCTTCTTCGCGCCGTAGCGGCTGCGGGCCTGCTTGCGGCCGCGCACGCCCTGCGTGTCGAGCGTGCCGCGAACGATCTTGTAGCGGACGCCCGGCAGGTCCTTCACCCGGCCGCCACGGACGAGCACGATCGAGTGCTCCTGGAGGTTGTGCCCGACACCGGGGATGTAGGCCGTGATCTCGATGCCGCTGGTCAGCCGGACGCGCGCCACCTTGCGCAGCGCGGAGTTGGGCTTCTTCGGCGTGGTCGTGTAGACGCGCGTGCAGACGCCGCGGCGCTGGGGGCTCCCCTTGAGCGCCGGGGTCTTGGTCTTCTCGACCTTGTCCTGCCGGCCCTTGCGGACCAGCTGCTGGATCGTGGGCAACCGCGTCTCCGTCGTCGTTCGGTGTGATGGTCTGAGGCTCCGCCCACCCCCGCGGTCGGGTGTGTCGGCCCGGCCGGGACCCGTCACGTGCAACCGTTGACGGGAGGGTGGTCGTCGCACGCCTCACCGAGAGGCGCGCGGATGGGCCCGGGTCGCCCCAGGCACGAAGATGAAGACTAGCCGACGCTCGCGCCGACGGTCAAAGCGGGGCCCCACGCAGAGACCGGCTCGGCGACGCTCGGGTTGGATGACCGCATGCCGACCCGACCGGAGCTGCTGGCGGCCTACGGCAGCACGATCCCCGACCTGGTCGCACCCGGCATCCGCGTGCTGCTCGTCGGCATCAACCCGTCGCTCTACTCCGGCTGGTCGGGTCATCACTTCGCGAGCCCGGGCAACCGGCTGTGGCGCACGCTGCACGAGGCCGGCCTCACCCCGCGCACGTTGCACGCGTCGGAGCAGGGCGCGATCCTCGCCAGCGGTCTCGGGATCACGAACCTGGTCGCCCGGGCAACGGCCCGAGCCGACGAGCTCACCGACGACGAGCTGCGCGCCGGGGTCGCCCCGCTCACCGCGCTCGCCGAACGGGTCGGCCCCGCATGGGTGGCGTTCCTCGGGCTGTCGGCGTACCGCGTGGCGTTCGGCGAGCCGCGGGCGAAGATCGGCGCGCAGCAGCGCACGCTCGGGCCCGCTGGGGTCTGGCTGCTGCCCAACCCCAGCGGGCTCAACGCGCACTACCAACAACCCGCGCTGACGGCGGCGTACGCCGAACTGCGAGAAGTCGCCTACTCGAGCTGACGGTCTACCTGTAGTCCCGGTAGTCGAAGTCCTCGAGCGGGACAGCCTCGCCGGAGCCGGTGCCGAAGGCGTACTGCGACTCGTCGTACTCGACCATCGAGTAGACCGCGGCACGCGCCTCCTCGGTGGGCTCGACCCGGACGTTGCGGTAGCGGCTGATGCCGGTGCCGGCCGGGATGAGCTTGCCGATGATGACGTTCTCCTTCAGCCCCAGCAACGAGTCGCTGCGGGCGTGGATTGCGGCGTCGGTGAGCACCCGCGTCGTCTCCTGGAAGGACGCGGCCGACAGCCACGACTCGGTCGCGAGCGACGCCTTGGTGATGCCCATGAGCACCGGGCGGGCCGCCGCCGGCTGGCCACCATCCGCGACGACGCGGCGGTTCTCGGCCTCGAAGCGCGGCCGCTCGACGAGCTCGCCGGGCAGCAGGTCGGTGTCACCCGACTCGAGGATGTTCACCCGCTTCAGCATCTGCCGGATGATGATCTCGATGTGCTTGTCGTGGATCGTCACGCCCTGCGAGCGGTAGACCTCCTGCACCTCGCGGACGAGGTGCAGCTGGACCGCCCGCGGGCCGAGGATGCGGAGCACCTCGTGAGGGTCGACGGCACCGGCGTGCAGCTGCTGACCGACCTCGACGTGGGCCCCTTCCTCGACGCGCCACTGGCCCATCCGGGCCCGCTCGGCCTCCGAGTCGATCCACTTCCACGCGAGCAGGCGCTTGGAGAACGGGTACTCCTTCGGCTCTGACCCGTCGTCGGGGGTGACGACGAACTTCGCCGACTTGTCGGTCTCCTCGATGGCGACCCGGCCGGCGACCTCGCTGATCGGCGCCACGCCCTTGGGCTTGCGGGCCTCGAACAGCTCGACGACACGCGGCAGACCGTGGGTGATGTCCTCACCGGCGACACCGCCGGTGTGGAACGTGCGCATGGTCAGCTGGGTGCCCGGCTCGCCGATGGACTGGGCCGCGACGATGCCGACCGCCTCCCCGACGTCGACGAGCTTGCCGGTCGCGAGCGAGCGGCCGTAGCACATCGAGCAGGTGCCGGTCTTCGACTCGCAAGTGAGTACCGACCGGATGCGGACCTGCTCAACGCCGGCCTCGACCAGGCGGCTGATCATCACGTCGCCGAGATCGGTGCCCGCCTCCGCGAGCACCTTGCCGCCGACCTCGACGGCCTCGGCGAGCGTGCGCGCGTAGATCGAGGTCTCGACGTCGTCGTCCTTGCGGACGATGCCGTCGGGGCCCTTGGTGCCGATCGGGACGAGCACGCCGCGCTCGGTGCCGCAGTCCTGCTCGCGAACGATGACGTCCTGCGACACGTCGACGAGCCGGCGGGTGAGGTAGCCGGAGTCGGCGGTGCGCAGGGCGGTGTCGGCCAGGCCCTTGCGGGCGCCGTGCGTGGAGATGAAGTACTCCAGCACGGTGAGGCCCTCGCGGAAGTTGGTCTTGATCGGCCGCGGGATGATCTCGCCCTTCGGGTTGGCCACCAGGCCACGCATGCCGGCGATCTGGCGCACCTGCATCATGTTGCCGCGCGCGCCGGAGCCGACCATCATCGAGACCGGGTTGTACTTCTCGAAGTTGGCCTCCATCTCGCGGGCGACCTCGGCCGTGGCCTTCGTCCAGATCTCGATGAGCTCCTGGCGGCGCTCGTCGTCGGTGATCACACCGCGCTCGAACTGCTTCTGGACCTTCTCCGCCTGCGCCTCGAACTTCTCGAGGATCTCCTGCTTGCCGGGCGGGGTGACGATGTCGTCGATCGCGATCGTGACACCGGCCCGGGTCGCCCAGTGGAAGCCCGCGTCCTTCAGGGCGTCGAGCGTCGCGGCGACCTGGACCTTCGGGTAGCGCTCGGCCAGCTCGTTGACGATCTCCGACAGCTGCGGCTTGCGGACCTCGTAGTTGACGAACGGGAAGTCCTCGGGCATCGCCTCGTTGAACAGGCAGCGGCCGAGCGTGGTGTCGACCACCATCGGCTGCCCGGGCTCCCAGCCCTCCGGCGTCGGCGCGAGCGTCCGCCGGCCCGACTCGTCGTGGACGTAGATGCCGGGCAGGTCCGGCATCCGGACCTTGATCACGCTCTGCAGGTCGATGTCACCGACGTCGTAGGCCATGATCGCCTCGGCGACCGAGGAGTAGGCCTGCCCGTCGCCCTTGGTGCCGTCGCGGTCGCCGGTCAGGAAGAAGATGCCCAGCACCATGTCCTGGGTCGGCGAGGTGATCGGACGACCGCTCGCCGGCGACAGGATGTTGTTGCTCGACAGCATGAGGATGCGCGCCTCGGCCTGCGCCTCCGCCGACAGCGGCAGGTGCACCGCCATCTGGTCGCCGTCGAAGTCGGCGTTGAACGCGGTGCAGACCAGCGGGTGGATCTGGATGGCCTTGCCCTCGACCAGCTGCGGCTCGAAGGCCTGGATGCCGAGGCGGTGCAGGGTCGGTGCGCGGTTGAGCAGCACCGGGTGCTCGGTGATGACCTCCTCGAGCACGTCCCACACGACCGGGCGCTGCCGCTCGACCATCCGCTTGGCGCTCTTGATGTTCTGCGCGTGGTTGAGGTCGACCAGCCGCTTCATGACGAACGGCTTGAACAGCTCGACCGCGATCTGCTTGGGCAGGCCGCACTGGTGCAGCTTGAGCTGAGGGCCGACGACGATGACCGACCGGGCGGAGTAGTCGACGCGCTTGCCGAGCAGGTTCTGGCGGAAGCGGCCCTGCTTGCCCTTGAGCATGTCGGACAGCGACTTCAGCGGGCGGTTGCCCGGGCCGGTGACCGGCCGGCCGCGGCGGCCGTTGTCGAACAGCGCGTCGACGGCCTCCTGCAGCATCCGCTTCTCGTTGTTGACGATGATCTCGGGCGCACCGAGGTCGAGCAGCCTCTTCAGCCGGTTGTTGCGGTTGATGACCCGGCGGTAGAGGTCGTTGAGGTCGCTGGTGGCGAACCGGCCACCATCGAGCTGGACCATCGGGCGCAGGTCCGGCGGGATGACCGGGACGCAGTCGAGGACCATGCCCATCGGGCTGTTGCGGGTGTTGAGGAACGCCGAGACGACCTTGAGCCGCTTGAGAGCCCGGGCCTTCTTCTGGCCCTTGCCGTTGCGGATCGTCTCGCGCAGCGACTCGGCCTCGGACTCGAGGTCGAAGTTCTCGAGGAGGTTCTGCAGCGCCTCGGCGCCCATGCCCGCCTCGAAGTACTCGCCCATCGTGCCGGGCGGGGTCTTCCAGTTGCCCTCGGCGTCGCGCACGCCCTTGCCGAACCGGTCGCGCAGCTCGCGGTAGAGCCGGTCGTCGGGGATCAGCTGCTTGACGGCCAGCTTGCGGAACTCGTCGAGCACCTGCTCGAGCTCCTCGACCTGGCGCTCGGCCCGCTGGCGGATGTTCTTGGCCTCGCGGTCGGCCGAGTCGCGGACCTTGCGCTTGGCGTCGGACTTGGCACCCTCGGCCTCGAGCGCGGCGAGGTCCTCTTCCTGCTTCTTCAGCCGGGTCTCGACGTCGGCGTTCATCCGGTCGACGATGCGCTGCTTCTCCACCCCGATCTGCGCCTCGATCGAGGGCAGGTCGCGGTGCCGGGCGTCGTCGTCGACACCCGTGACGAGGTACGCCGCGAAGTAGATGATCTTCTCGAGGTCCTTGGGGGCCAGGTCGAGCAGGTAGCCGAGCCGGCTGGGGACGCCCTTGAAGTACCAGATGTGGGTGACCGGCGCGGCGAGCTCGATGTGGCCCATCCGCTCGCGCCGGACCTTGGCGCGGGTCACCTCGACGCCGCAGCGCTCACAGATGATGCCCTTGAAGCGGACCCGCTTGTACTTGCCGCAGTAGCACTCCCAGTCGCGGGTCGGACCGAAGATCTTCTCGCAGAAGAGCCCGTCCTTCTCCGGCTTGAGGGTGCGGTAGTTGATCGTCTCGGGCTTCTTGACCTCGCCGTGCGACCACTGCCGGATGTCGTCGGCGGTCGCCAGGCCGATGCGTAGCTCGTCGAAGAAGTTGACGTCGAGCACTCTGTTCCTTCTTTCAGGCCGTGGTCAGCGTGGGAGGGGGGTTCTCAGACCTCTTCGACTGACGACGGCTCCCTTCGACTCAGGTCGATGCCGAGCTCTTCCGCCGCGCGGAAGACGTCCTCGTCGGTGTCGCGCATCTCGAGGGCGACGCCGTCGCTGGAGAGCACCTCGACGTTGAGGCACAGCGACTGCATCTCCTTGATCAGCACCTTGAACGACTCGGGGATGCCCGGCTCCGGGATGTTCTCGCCCTTGACGATCGCCTCGTAGACCTTGACCCGGCCGAGGACGTCGTCGGACTTGATCGTGAGCAGCTCCTGCAGCGCGTAGGCCGCGCCGTAGGCCTCGAGCGCCCACACCTCCATCTCGCCGAAGCGCTGGCCGCCGAACTGCGCCTTACCGCCCAGCGGCTGCTGGGTGATCATGGAGTAGGGGCCGGTCGACCGAGCGTGGATCTTGTCGTCGACGAGGTGGAGCAGCTTCAGGATGTAGATGTAGCCGACCGAGACCGGGTCACGGAACGGCTCGCCGGTACGGCCGTCGTACATCCGTGCCTTGCCGTGGCGACCGACCAGCTTGGTGCCGTCGCGGTTGGGCAGGGTCGAGTCGAGCAGGCCGCTGATCTCACTTTCGCGCGCGCCGTCGAAGACCGGCGTCGCGACCAGCGTGTCGGGGCTGGCGCTGCCGGCGCCGATGCTCTTGAGGCGCTTGGCCCACTCCTCGGACTTGCCGTCGACCTCCCAGCCGGTCTTGGCGACCCAGCCGAGGTGGGTCTCGAGGACCTGGCCGACATTCATGCGGCCCGGCACGCCGAGCGGGTTGAGGATGATGTCGACCGGCGTGCCGTCCTCGAGGAACGGCATGTCCTCGACCGGCAGGATCCGCGAGATCACGCCCTTGTTGCCGTGCCGGCCGGCGAGCTTGTCACCGTCGGTGATCTTGCGCTTCTGGGCGATGTAGACGCGGACCAGCTCGTTGACGCCGGGCGGCAGCTCGTCGCCCTCCTCGCGGGAGAAGACGCGTACGCCGATGACCTTGCCGCTCTCGCCGTGCGGGACCTTCAGCGAGGTGTCGCGGACCTCACGCGCCTTCTCGCCGAAGATCGCGCGCAGCAGCCGCTCCTCGGGCGTCAGCTCGGTCTCGCCCTTCGGCGTGACCTTGCCGACGAGCACGTCGCCCGGCACCACGTCGGCGCCGATGCGGATGATGCCGCGGTCGTCGAGGTCGGCGAGGACCTCCTCGCTGACGTTGGGGATGTCGCGAGTGATCTCCTCGGGCCCGAGCTTGGTGTCACGGGCGTCGACCTCATGCTCCTCGATGTGGATCGAGGAGAGCACGTCGTCCTGCACGAGGCGCTGCGACAGGATGATCGCGTCCTCGTAGTTGTGGCCCTCCCACGGCATGAACGCCACGAGGAGGTTCTTGCCGAGGGCCATCTCGCCGTTGGCCGTGCAGGGGCCGTCGGCGATGACGGTGCCCACCTCGACGCGGTCGCCCTCGTCGACGATCGGGCGCTGGTTGATGCAGGTGCCCTGGTTGGAGCGGCGGAACTTCGCCAGCCGGTAGGTGCGGTGGGTGCCGTCATCGGCGGCCACCGTCACGTAGTCGGCGGAGACCTCCTCGACGACGCCGGGCTTCTCGGCCACCACGACATCGCCGGCGTCGACGGCCGCGCGGTACTCCATGCCGGTGCCGACCAGCGGGGCCTCGCTGCGCAGCAGCGGCACGGACTGGCGCTGCATGTTGGAGCCCATGAGCGCGCGGTTGGCGTCGTCGTGCTCCAGGAACGGGATCATCGCGGTCGCGACGGAGACCATCTGCCGCGGCGAGACGTCCATGTAGTCGACCTGGTCGGGTGCGAGGTAGTCGACCTCGCCGCCCTTCTTGCGGACCAGCACGCGGGCCTCGGCGAACGCGCCGTTGGCCGTCAGCGGCGCATTGGCCTGCGCGATGACGTGGCGGTCCTCCTCGTCGGCCGACAGGTAGTCGATCTGGTCGGTGACCTTGCCGCTCTCGACCTTGCGGTAGGGCGTCTCGACGAACCCGAAGGCGTTGACGCGCGCGTAGGTCGACAGCGACCCGATCAGGCCGATGTTGGGACCTTCCGGCGTCTCGATCGGGCACATGCGGCCGTAGTGGCTCGGGTGCACGTCGCGGACCTCGAAGCCGGCGCGCTCCCGGGACAGACCGCCGGGGCCCAGCGCCGACAGCCGGCGCTTGTGGGTCAGCCCCGCGAGGGGGTTGGTCTGGTCCATGAACTGGCTGAGCTGGGAGGTCCCGAAGAACTCCTTGATGCTCGCCACGACCGGCCGGATGTTGATCAGGGTCTGCGGCGTGATCGCCTCGACGTCCTGAGTCGTCATGCGCTCGCGCACCACCCGCTCCATGCGGGCGAGGCCGATGCGGACCTGGTTCTGGATCAGCTCGCCGACCGTGCGCAGCCGCCGGTTGCCGAAGTGGTCGATGTCGTCGGGCTCGAAACCGGCGTCACCGCGGTGCAGCCGGCAGATGTAGTCGATCGCCGCGACGATGTCGTCCTCGGTGAGGACGCCAGTCGAGGTGGGGGCGTCGAGGCCGAGCTTGCGGTTGACCTTGTAGCGCCCGACCTTCGCCAGGTCGTAGCGCTTCTGGTTGAAATAGAGGTTGGTCAGCAGCGTCTCGGCCGCGTCGCGCGTGGGGGGCTCCCCCGGGCGCAGCTTGCGGTAGATGTCGACGAGCGCCTCGTCCTGCGTGGACGTGTGGTCCTTCTCCAGCGTGGTGCGGATCGACTCGAACTCGCCGAAGCGCTCGAGAATCCGGGCCTCGTCCCAGCCCAGCGCGCGCAGCAGGACGGTGACCGGCTGGCGGCGCTTGCGGTCGATGCGGACGCCGACGGTGTCGCGCTTGTCGACCTCGAACTCCAGCCACGCGCCGCGGCTCGGGATGACCTTGCAGCCGAAGACCTCGCGGTCGCTGGTCTTGTCGAGCGCCCGGTCGAAGTAGACGCCGGGCGAGCGGACGAGCTGGCTGACGACGACCCGCTCGGTGCCGTTGATGACGAAGGTGCCGCTCGGCGACATGAGCGGGAAGTCGCCCATGAAGACCGTCTGGCTCTTGATCTCGCCGGTCTCGTTGTTGGTGAACTCGGCGGTGACGAACAGCGGCGCCGAGTAGGTCATGTCCTTGTCCTTGCACTCCTCCACGGAGTACTTGGGCTCGTCGAGGCGCGGCTCGCGGAACTCGAGGGACATCGATCCGGAGAAGTCCTGGATCGGGGACAGCTCGGCGAGGATCTCCTCGAGACCCGACGGGACGTCGGAGCCGACCTCGGCGCGCCACTGGGGCTCGCCGACCAGCCACTTGAACGAGGAGGTCTGCAGCGCCAGGAGGTCGGGCACCTCGAGCGGCTCGGCGATCCGCGCGAAGGAGATGCGGCGGCCACGGGAACTCTGGCTGGGAGTGCGTGAATCAGGGGTGAAACTGTCGGAGGCGGTGCGCGAGGCGGCCAACAGCGGTCCTTCCACAGTGCTCGCGATCGGTGCGCGCGCACGCCGAGCGACCCGGGATCAGCGGGCTCGGGGGTGGGCAGCGCAAAGTGACAGTGTAGCGAACTGGCCACACTGCTGTCGAGACGCACCGGAGACGGTGCCCCATAGGGTTGTCACTGCTGAGGGAAGGATCACCCGGGAGGCGTCTCCCGTCAAGCAGCAGCGCCCGGTCGGTGTGCGAAATCGCGGCCGCGCCCAGACCGCGACTACAGCGCCTCGAGCTTGCTCAGCAGCCAGCGACCGCCGTCCTTGACCATGGTCACCCGCACCCGGCTCTGGTCGATGCGCGGCTGCGCGTGCTTGGTGTTGGTGCTGGTCTGGTCGACGAAGAGCAGGACGGTCGCCGAGTCGGCGCTGACGTTGCGGGCGCCGGCCGCGGTCACCTCGGCGGTCACCACCGCGTGGTACTGCTTCGCCGTCGGCGCCACGGCCTTCGTCGTCTCCTCGTAGTCCTTGGCGAACCCGGGAGTCAGCAGCTTGCGGCCGGCGGTGAAGTCCTGGTCGAGGTGGCGGTAGTCGTAGGACAGCACCCCTTGCACGGCGCTGCGCGCGGCGGCGACCGCCTGGGTGCGCGCGTCGGCCACCGAGTCGGCCTGACGGACGTGCGCCACCTCGAGGCCGGCCGCGACCGACAGGGCGATCGCGAGCACGCCGAGAGCCCAGGGCAGCACGGCCGCGAGACGCGGGCCGGCCGGTGACCGGCGACGGGTCGGCCCCTCGGCGGCGAGAGCGGACGGCTCGTCCGCGGACGACGTCTCGCCCGAAGGGCCCGTCGCCGCCGGGAAGCTCGCCTCTTCCGCGAGCGCGGGCTCCTCGGGCGGTGTCGTCTCGTCGGCCAACGCCGCCTCCTCCGAAGTGACCTGCGCGTCGCCGGCGGGCTGCCCGCTGTCCCTGCTCGCGCGGCGCCCCGGGCCGTCGCCGCCCTCGGCGCTCATGCGACCGGCTGGACGTTGGCGACGAGCCACTGGCCGCCGATCTTCTTCAGGTCGATGCGCAACCGGTAGTGCTTGACCACGCCCTTCGGCGCCTGGGTGTTGGTGATGGTGTCGTCGACCGCGACGAGCACGGTGGCGTCGCTGGAGCCGGCCGAGACGATCGCCGCGTCGACGACCTGGCCGGTCGCCACCGCCTTGCTCTGCTGGATGACCTGGGCGAGCACCTTGCTCTGCTTGTCGAAGTCGGCCTTGAAGGCGCCGGTGGCCCCGTCGCGTACCCGCTTGTAGTCGGCGTCGAGGTGCCGGTAGTCGTAGCTGGTGAAGTTGACCGCCGCCTGCCGCGCCGAGGCGAGCGCCGACTCGCGCTGGGAGGTGACCGAGTCGCGGCTCGACGCCTTGCTGAGGAACACCGCGAACACGACGGCGGCCGCGATGACCACGACGGCGAGGACCGCGCTGACCGTCGTACGCGTCAGCCACCTCGGGAACCGGCGCCGGGCCGCGAGCGCATTCCCCGCGTCGGCCGCGGGTTGCTGCGGCTCGCTGTCGACGGGTGGGGTCTCGGAGTAGGTGTCCGGCACGATCGCTGCCTTCGCGTGGGGGGCGGGGACGGTCAGTCCGAGGCCGCCGGGGCCAGCAGCAGCCACCGCCAGGAACCCGGGCCGAGGACCCGCTGACCGCCGGTGGTGCCGAGCTGGTAGGCCTCGCCGCCCGGACCGAACAGCAGACCGCTCACCGGATCATATGTCGTCACGGCCGGGCCGGAGCCCGCCGACGCGGCCCCGCCCGAGGGCGCCGGGAGCGACGGTGCGCCGCCCGAACCGCCGGAGCCGGACGACGCCGTCCCGGTGTCGGACGCCGGCTGATCGGTGGTGTCACCCGGCGGACGCGGCGCGTTGCGCGATCCGCGGACGTTGATCTGGCTGTCGTGCGGCTCCCGGCAGTCGGTGTTGAGGTTGGCCTTGCCGCCGAAGGCCTCCGGGTTGGTCTTCGGGTCGAGGGTGTTGTTGCGCCACTCGCTCTGCGGGATGTAGCCGTTGGTGCAGACGGGCGCCTGGTCGGTCGCCACGAGACCGAAGTGGCCGGTGCCGTCACCGGGGCTGGCGAGGAAGCCGTTGGCCACGCTCGCCGGGTAGAGCGTCAGCATCACCTTGAGCCCGGGCAACCGCGCCGCCTGGATCGAGTTGACCGTCACGAGGTTGCCGAGCAGGATCGGCAGCGCCGACCGGTTGTCCTGCAGCAGCTGGGTGATCTGGTTGGCGCTGGTCACGCCGTTGTCGAGCACGGATCGGATGGCCGGGTCGTCGGTCACCAGCTGCTGGGAGAACGTCGCCAGCTGCTTCGCGAACGTCTGGAAGTCGCCGCGGATGGCCTGCTGGGTGTCGAGCACGGTCTTGCTGTCGTTGATGAGGGCGACGGTCTGCGGCAGCGCACTCTGAGCGGCCTTCGTCAGGGCGTCGCCCTGGTCGATGAGCCGCTGCAGGTCGGGACCGAGGTCGCGGAACGCCGCGCCCAGCTCCTCGATGACGGTGCCGAGGTGGTTCTTGTCGACCGAGGACGCCAGCGCGTAGAGGTTCTGCAGGATCGTCGCGTCGTCGATGGGCGTCGACGTGCGCGACAGCGGGATCACGCTGCCGTCGTGCAGGTAGGGGCCGCCCTTGGACTGCGGCACGATGTCGACGAACTGCTCGCCGACCGCCGACAGGTTCACGACCTTCGCCTTGGCGTCGGCCGGGATGTGGAACTTCGGGTCGATGGCCATCGTGACCGCGACGCCGTCGGGGACCACTTGGAGGTCCTGGACGCGGCCGGCCTCCACGCCGCGCACGGAGACCGCGGCGTTCTTGAAGATGCCGCCGGAGTCCGCGAAGTGGGCGGTGACGCGGTACTGCGGGTTGAAGGGGCGTACGCCGACGTAGGAGAAGCCCGCATAGGCGATGCCCGCGGCGGACAGCAGGATGAAGATCGCAAGCTGGATCTTGACGCGACGGCTGAGGATCATCGCAGGCCTCCCTGCAGGAGGCCGCCGAGCCCGCCGAGCACCCCGCCGACACCGCCGGGCGTCGTGCCGGGCTTGGGCAGCAGGTCACCGAGGCTGGGCAGCTGGCCGATGCCGAGCAGACCACCGTTGCCCTGCGGCAGGTTCGGGATCGTCGGCGTCGGCGCCGGGCCGGTCGGCGGGGCGAGGATGCGGAACAACGTGTCCGCGGCGAGCGTGACCCGCAGGCCGGTGTAGTCGCCCGGGATCGCGTTGGTGGCGTCCTTCGGGAACGGGTAGTCGAGCAGCAGCTCGAGCGACTTCGGGAGGTTCTGCTCGGCGGCGGCGAGCTTGGTGAGCACCGGCGCGAGGTTGTTGAGGTTCTTCACGGTGTCCTCGCGGCTGGCCGTGATGATGCGGTTGCCGACCTCGCCGAGCTTGGACATGTGCTGCAGCAGGTCGACCAGCTGGACCCGGTTGTCGGCCAGCACCTTCAGGCCCGGCCCGATGTCCTTCAGCGCGGTCGCGATCGTGCCGTTCTGGGCGGCGAGCTTCCCGCTGAGCTTGTCGAGCTCGGTCAGCGCCCGGACGATCTCGGACTTCTGCGCGTCGAGACCGGCCACGAACGTCGTGAGCTGGTTGAGCAGGTCCTTGACCTGGCTTTCGCGACCCTGGAGCGCCTTGGTCAGCTCGACGTTGATGGTCTGCAGGTTGGCCAGGCCACCGCCGTTGAGGACGCCGGACAGCAGCGCGAAGACCTGCTCGACGTCGGGGTAGTCGACGGTGTTCTGGTTGCGCAGGGTGGTGCCGGGTCGCAGCACGCCCGTCGGCACGACGCCGTCTGGCGGCCCGATACCGATGAACTTCTCGCCGAGCAGCGTCGTCTGCTGCAGGGTGGCGATGCTGTTGGCGGGCAGCTTCACCGACTTCTTGATGCGCATCTGCACGAGCGCCTTGAAGTCCTTCGTCAGCGTGATCTTGTCGACGCTGCCGACCGCAACGTCGTTGACCCGCACCGCCGACTGGGGCACCAGGTCGAGCACGTTGTCGAAGACCGCGTTGACCTGGTAGGTCGGCGAACCGAACGCCGCACCGCCGGGGAGGCTCAGGTCGGAGATGCCGGTGAAGTTGCAGCCGGTCGCGCAGACGAGGACGGCGATCGCGGCCGCGACCGGACGAAACAGGCGCGCTCTCATTGGCCCGCCTTCAACAGCTGCATGATCTCCTGCGTGGGCGACAGGGTGGAGGGCACGGCCGTCGGCAGGCCCAGGCTCGGGCAGGGCTGGTGGGTGACCGCCGAGTAGAGGAAGCAGGCCGGGTTGGTCGGGTTGCTCGGGTTGCCGAAGTCGTTCTCGAAGTCACCGCGCGAGTCGAGCGTGTGGTAGGTCGCGTTGTAGGCCAGCGTGAGGTTCTGCAGGCCGAGCGGGGCGTCGTCGAGGATCTCGGTGAGGTCGCGCTGCCGGTTGACCAGGATGTTGGTGATGTCGGTCAGCTGCTTGACGTCGGTGGTCAGCGTGCTGCGGTTGTCCCGGACGAAGCTGCCCACCTGGCCGAGCGCGACCGCCAGGTTGCGCAGCGCTGCGTCGAGCTCCTCCCGGTCGCCCGCGAGGATCGTCGAGACCTGCGCCAGATCGGTGTTGAGCTTGCGCACGTCGGTGTCGTGGCTGGCCAGGTTGGTCGTGAACTTCTGCAGGTTGGTCAACGTGCCGAACAGGTCCTCCTTGTGCCCCGACAGCGTCGAGATGGCCTGGGAGAAGTTCTGCAGCGCGGTGTTCAGCTTGTCGCCGTTGCCCTTGAGGTTGGCGGCGCCGACGTCGACCAGCCGTGACAGCGCGCCGTTCTTGTTCGCGCCGTTCGGGCCGAGCGCGACGTTGAGCTGGTTGAGGTTGCCGAAGATCTGGTCGAGCTCCAGCGGGATCGCGGTGCGCGACTCGGGGATCGTCGCGTTGTCGGCCATCTTCGGCCCGCCGGTGTAGGCCGGGGTCAGCTCGACGTAGCGGTCGCTGACGATCGACGGCGGGATGATGACGGCACCGGCGTTGGCGGGCACCGGATGGCTCCCGTCGTAGTCCATGACGACCTTGACGCGGGTGCCCTGCGGCTGGATCTTCGTGACCTTGCCGACCGGCACGCCGAGGATGCGCACGCTGGAGCCCTCGTAGAGGCCGATCGTCTGCGGGAAGTAGGCGGTGAGCTTCATCGAGCCGCCACCGCTGCCGAAGGCCGCGGTGCCGCCGAAGACTGCCGCGATCACGACCGCCGCCGCCCCGAACGCGATGATCGCGACCCGGCCGGCGCCGTAGCGCTTCACCCTCCACCTCCGCTGCCGGCGCCGCCCTGCACGGCCGGGAAGGCGCCCGGCGGCAGATCGGCGATGAAGTTGTCGAAGAAGTGACCGTTGCCGAGGGTGTTGTCGAAGTTGCGGACGAACGGCGCCAGCTCGTGGATCGCCGTGTCGAGGTCGTCGCGGTGCTTCTCCAGGATGTTGAGCACCGAGTGCAGGTTGTCGAGCGCCGGCGAGAGCGCCGCGCGGTTCTCGTTGACCAGCGCGGTCAGCTGGCTCGCCAGGTCGGCGGTGTTGACGAGCAGGTCGTGGATCACGGCCCGCTGGTCCTCGACCAGCTGCAGCACCACGTCGGCGTCCTGGATCAGCTTGGTGATCTGCTCGTTGCGGCTCGCGAGGACGCCGCTGACCGAGTTGGCGTGCTTGAGCAGCTCGCCGAGCTCCTGGTCGCGAGAGGAGATGGTCTGGGAGAGGCGCGACAGACCCTGTAGCGACTGCGACACCTCGGGCGGGGTGTCCTTGAACGTCGACGCGAGCGTGTCGAACGCCTTGGCCAGCTGGTCGGTGTCGATCTCGCCGGCGCGCTTGCCCAGGCCGATGAACGCCTCGGTCACGATCAGCGGGGTGGTGGTGCGGCTCACCGGGATCGTGCCGTGCAGGTCGCCCGGACCGTCGGGGGTCAGGTCGATGAACTTCTGCCCGAGCAACGTCTTGATCTTGATGTCTGCTCGCGCCTGGTCACCGAGGCGTACGCCGGAGTTGTCGGTGAACGCGACCCGCACGACCGATCCGTGCAGCTCGACGGACTTCACCGAGCCGACCTTGATGCCGGCGATGCGGACGTCGTCCTTCGGCTGCAGCCCGCTGGAGTTGGCGAAGTCTGCGGTCAGGGTGCGGCCCGCGCCGATGAGCGGCAGCTTGTCGACGTTGAAGGCGAGCACCAGGAATCCGAGCAGCAGGCCGACCCCGATCAGGGCGATCGGGATCGGGTTGCGCTCGCGGAACGGCTTCACGGCTGCCCCGCCGCTTCCTTGTTGTAGACGGTGTTGCAGACCGGCACGTTGTTGTGGATCGTCGGCGTCGTGATCTTCGTGCCGCCGCTGGTGAACGACCCGTCCACGTCGCAGAGGTAGAAGTTGAACCACGAGCCGTAGGTTGCGGTGCGGATGATCGTGTTGAGCTTGTCGGGGAAACGGCCCAGGAACTCATCGAGGAAGACGTCGCCCTGGTCGTTCTTCGTGTTGGCGAGGTAGTCGGCGGCCTTCGACAGCTGGGTCAGGTCGACCGGGAGCGCAGGCCGGATCTGCTCGATCAGCAGCGCGGTGTTGCCGGCCAGCTGGTCGATGTTGCCCAGCGAGTCACGGATCGCCTCGCGGTCGCCGGCCAGCCCGGTGACCAGGCGCTGGAGCTGGCTGACCAGCTCGTCGAGCCCGCCCGAGTTGGCGTCGACGGTGGCGACCGTCGAGCTGAGGTTGTCGATGACCTGGCCGATGATCTTGTCGCGGTCGGCGAGCGCGTTGGTGAGCGACGCGGTGTGGATCACCAGCTGGTCGACGGTCGGCCCGGTGCCCTGGAAGGTCTGGATGATCTCGTAGGCGAGCTGGTTGACCTGGTCGGGCGTCAGCGCCTGGAACAGCGGGCGGAAGCCGTTGAACAGCGTCGTCAGGTCGAGCGCCGGCTGGGTCTGCGCCAGCGGGATCGTGCCGCCGGGCTTCAGGGCCGCGCCGCTGCCGGGCCCCGGCACCAGGTCGAGGTAGCGCTGGCCGACGAGGTTGCGGAACTTGAGCTCGGCCTGGGTGCCCTGCGTCAGCGGCACGTCCTTGTCGACGGTGAAGGTCACGTCGGCGTACTTGCGGTCCGCGAGGTGAACACCGCTCACCTGGCCGACTCGCACGCCCGCGATGCGCACGTCGTCGCCGCTGAGCAGGCTGGTCGCGTCGGTGAACATCGCGTGGTAGGTGTGCGTGCTGCGGAACTGGATGTTGGCGATCGTGAACGCCAGGATCGTGGTGACGATCAGGGTGATGACCGTGAAGATCGTCAGCTTCACGAAGCTGGCGAGGGTCTTGCCTCTCATGACAGGCCCACCGCCATCCCCCGCATCATCGGCCCGGCGAGCAGCGTCGCCAGCCCGGCGGGCACGTCGTCGCTCGGCATGTTCATGACCGGAGCGAGCAGCGCGGTGACGAACTGCTGCTCCGCGGTGCTACCGACCGGGCCGATGTCGTAGTCGGCCTGAGTGGTGCGGGTCGGGTTGGCCGCCGGCTGCTGGGTGTAGGCCGACGGGTAGGCGGAGCTCTGCGGGCTGCTGGGCAACCCGTGGCAGTCGGGGCCGGTGATCGTGTCGTACTTGGGCAGGTCGGCCGGGTAGGTGTAGGCCCCGCGGTCGGGGACGTACTCGAGGGTGATGTGCAGGTAGGGCCCCGGACCGAACGCCTGGTTGAGCCGCGGCTCGAGGGTCGCCAGCCCGTTGAGCAGGCAGGTGAACTCCGGCGAGTAGTAAGCGAGCACGTCGGTCACCGGCCGGCTCACGTGAGCGAGGCTGATGATGCGGTCGGCGTTCTCACCGAAGACCTGCGTCGCCGTGTCGGCGAACGTCGCGGTCTGCCGCAGGAAGTCGGCGTAGGTGTCCTGCTTGTCGGTCAGCGTGCGCGCGTTGACCGCGAAGTTGCGGGCCTGCGCCAGGATCGAGGGCGCGGCCTCGTCGAGCGACGACGCGAGGTCGGCCAGGCCGGAGATGTCGTGCTGGATCGTCGGCAGGTGCGCGTTGAGCTTGCGGAAGTAGTCGTCGGCCAGCGAGAGGTTCTTGCCGAGCTCCTCACCGCGTCCCCGTAGCGCATCGGCAAGCGCCGACAGCGTCTGGTTGAGCTGGACCGGCTTCAGCGTCTTGAGCAAGGGCACCAGCTGCTGGAAGACGTTCTGCAGCTCGATCGCAGTCTTCGACCTGTCCTCGGGGATCACGTCGCCCGCGGCGAGACGCACCGTCTCGGGGTGGTCGGGATAGACGAGGTCGACGTACTTCTCACCGAAGAGCGTCTTGGGCAGGATGCGCGCGACCACGTTGGCCGGGATCTCGTGCAGCTTCGAGGGGTCGATCTCCATGTGCAGCGTGGCGATCCGGCCGCTGCTGCTGACCGAGGTGACCTCGCCCACGAGCACGCCGCGCAGCTTCACGTCGGCGGGCACGATCAGCTGGTTGCCGATGTCCTGCGTCTTGAGGGCGACCGGTGCCCAGTTGCGGAACGCGTGACTGTAGAGCGCGCCCGTGAGGGCGATCAGTCCGACGATGACGACGACGAGGGTCAACCCGAGCAGCCGACGCTTGACCGTCGCGCCAATTCCGAGGGCAGGCATCGCTGGCTACCCGGCGATCCGGACGGTCGTGGTGGAGCCCCAGATGGCGAGGCTGAGCAGGAGGTCGATCACGTTGATCGCGACGATCGAGGTGCGCACCGCGCGCCCCACCGCGACGCCGACGCCGGCCGGACCGCCCTTGGCGTAGTAGCCGTAGTAGCAGTGGATCAGCATGATCACGACGGCGAAGACCAGCACTTTGAGGAAGGAGTACAAGACGTCGATCGGCGGCAGGAACAGATGGAAGTAGTGGTCGTAGGTGCCGCTGGACTGGCCGAAGTACGACGTGACGATGAACCGCGTCGCGAAGTACGACGAGAACAGGCCAATGACGTAGAGCGGGATCACCGCGACCAGCCCAGCGATGATCCGGGTCGTCACCAGGTAGGGGATCGACGGCACGCCCATGACCTCGAGGGCGTCGATCTCCTCGCTGATGCGCATGGCCCCGAGCTGGGCGGTGAAACCGGCGCCCACCGTCGCGGTCAGTGCGAGCCCGGCAACCAGGGGGGCGATCTCGCGCGTGTTGAAGTAGGCGGAGACGAAGCCGGCGAAGGCTGCGGTGCCGATCTGGGCCAGCCCCTGGTAGCCCTCGAGGCCGACCTCCGTGCCGGTGAAGAACGTCATGAAAGCGATGACGCCGACGCTGCCACCGATGACCGCGAGCGGGCCCGAGCCGAGCGCCACCTCAGCGATCAGGCGGAAGACCTCGCGCTTGTAGCGCAGGATCGTCTTCCAGAGCCAGCCGAGCGACCGGCCGTAGAAACCCATCTGCTCGCCGAGGTCGTCGAGCACTCCCAGCGGGTAGTCGACGACGCGCTTCGCGACCCGGGCGGGGCCGCGCAGCGGTCGTGGGAGGGAGATCGGTGCGGCCATCAGATCGCCTTCTGCGGGACGATCTGGAAGTAGATCGCGGTCATGATGAAGTTGGTCAGGAACAGCAGCATGAACGTGATGATCACGGACTGGTTGACCGCGTCGCCCACGCCTTTGGGACCGCCGGCCGGGTGAAGCCCGCGGTAGGACGCGACGATCGCGGCGATCGCCCCGAAGACCAGCGCCTTCGCCTCGCTCGCGTAGAGGTCGGGCAGCTGCGCCAGGGCGGTGAACGACGCGATGTAGGCGCCCGGGGTGCCGTGCTGCAGGAAGACGTTGAAGTAGTAGCCGCCGGCGACGCCCACGACCGAGACAAGCCCGTTGAGCAGCACCGCGACGAACATCGAGGCGAGCACGCGCGGGACGACGAGGCGCTGGATCGGCGAGATGCCGAGGACCTCCATCGCGTCGATCTCGTCGCGGATCTTGCGGCTCCCGAGGTCGGCGCAGATGGCGGAGCCGCCGGCCCCGGAGATCAGCAGTGCCGTGACGATCGGCGACGCCTCGCGCACGATCGCGAGCACCGAGGCCGACCCGGTGAACGACTGCGCGCCGACCTGGCGGGTCAGGTTGCCCAGCTGCAGCGCGATGACCGCGCCGAACGGGATCGAGACCAGCGCGGTCGGCAGGATCGTGACACTGGCGATGAACCAGGCCTGGTCGATCGTCTCGCGCCACTGGAACGGCCGGCGGAACAGTGCCCTGAACGTGTCGAGCGCGAGTGCGAACAGGCTGCCGGTCTGGCGCAGCGCGCCCTCCCCGACGAAGCTCATGTGTCCCCGCCGCGGGATCGGCGAGTGCGGGGCGCGCGGGGCTTGCGGGCCGCCGGCTCCCCCGACGGGCGCGGGAGCACCTCGCCGGTGTCGCGGTCGATCGGACGACGTGGCCGGCGCATGGGTCCGCCGTCGGCCGGCGCCTGCTCGCGCTCCATGCCGATCGCGGCGCGGGTGCCGATGTCGGGCTCCTGGTCGAGCAGGTCCGGCGCCGGGTCGTCGGCGGCGAGCGTGCCGCTCGGGCGCAACCGGACGGGTACGCCGGCGCCGCCGGCGCCCTTGGGGCCGGCCCCCGCCGCCGGCAGAGGCGCGGCACCGACGCTCGCGAGCTCCTGGGCGACGAGCGCCTCGTCCTTCTCCTCTGCCATGCCGATGGGGCCTTCCATGCGGCCGTTGAGGAACTGCCGCACGACCGGGATGTCGCTGGTGAGCAGTTCCTCCCGCGGACCGAACATGACGAGCTCGCGGCGGAACAGCAGGCCGATGTTGTCGGGCACGGTGCGGGCCGTGCCGATGTCGTGCGTGACGATCAGCATCGTCGCGCCGATCTGGGCGTTGAGGTCGACGATCAGCTGGTTGAGGTAGGCGACGCGCACGGGGTCGAGACCCGAGTCGGGCTCGTCGAACAGAATGATCTCCGGGTCGAGCACGAGGGCGCGGGCCAACCCGGCGCGCTTGCGCATGCCACCGGAGATCTCGCCGGGGAGCTTGCTCTCGGCGTTGGCCAGCCCGACCATCTCGAGCTTTTCCATGACGATCTGCTTGATCTCCGGCTCGCCCTTCTTCGTGTGCTCGCGCAACGGGAAGGCGACGTTGTCGAAGATGTTCATCGAGCCGAAGAGCGCGCCGTCCTGGAACAGCACGCCGAAGAGCTTGCGGGTTTCGTAGAGCTCGTGCTCGGACAGGTGGGGGACGTCGCGACCTTCGATCCAGACGTGGCCGCGGTCCGGCCGCAGCAGTCCGACCAGGTGCTTGAGGAAGACCGACTTGCCGGTGCCGGACGGGCCGAGAAGGACGGAGATCTCACCTGCGGGCAGGGTGAGCGAGACGTCTTGCCAGATGACCTGCTTGCCGAAGGACTTGGACAGCCCTTCGACCCGTACCTCGACGCCCACGTGCTTCCTCTCGGTCGGCCTTCGCGATCAGGCCTTGTGGTCATAAGGCCGGCCACGAATTGCAACGAGCCGTTCACTCCTAGGTAACGGCTGGCGCACGCCGGGCTTGAGCGCTGACTAGCCCCATCGGACCAGGTTACGTCGGGGTGACGACCGTCACAGGCCGCTTCCCCCGATGCAATCGATCCGTAACTGACCCGAAACAGCCGGAAGCGGATGCCCCACGTGGGAGCACCCGCTTCGGGCAAAGCGCCTCTACTTGACGGTCACCGAGGCGCCGGCGCCCTCGAGGGCGGCCTTCGCCTTGTCGGCGGTTTCCTTGTTGACCTTCTCGAGCAGCGGCTTCGGCGCGCCGTCGACCAGGTCCTTGGCCTCCTTGAGGCCGAGGTTCGTCAGTGCGCGAACCTCCTTGATGACCTGGATCTTCTTGTCGCCGGCGCTCTCGAGCACGACGTCGAACTCGTCCTGCTCCTCGCCGCCACCGGCCTCCGCGCCGCCACCGGCCGCTGCCGGGGCAGCCGCCGCGGCGACGGCCACCGGAGCCGCGGCCTTGACGTCGAAGGTGTCCTCGAACTGCTTCACGAACTCCGACAGCTCGAGCAGCGTCATCTCCTTGAACGCGTCGAGCAGCTCGTCGGTGCTGAGCTTCGCCATGGTGGCGTTCCTTCCTGGTGCTTGATGGTCCGGGGTCGGGTAGATCGTCAGCCCTGCGGCTGCTCGTCCTGCGGTGTGTCGGTTTCTGACTCGGTGGCTGCGCCAGCCTCGGCCGCCTGCTCGGCGGTCGGGGACTCGCTGTCGGTCTGCGCGGCGACCGGCGAGTCGTCGGCGTCGGCAGCCGGGGCCGCGGGCGTGCCGGCGCCACCGGCGAGCACGCTCGGGTCGGCCTCGGCCTTGACCCGCAGCGCCTCGGCGAGCCGGGCGGCCTGGGTGAGCGGCGCCTGGAACATCGCCGCCGCCCGGGAGAGCGAGGCCTTCATGCCACCGGCCAGCTTGGCCAGCAGCACCTCGCGCGACTCCAGGTCGGCCAGCCGCCGGATCTCGTCCGCGCCGACCGGGCTGCCCTCGAGCACGCCACCCTTGACCACGAGCATCGGGTGCTCGCGGCTGAAGTCGCGCAGCCCCTTGGCGACGGCGACCGGGTCGCCGGTCACGAACGCGATGGCCGACGGACCCTCGAGCAGCGACTCGAGGGTCTCGAGACCGGCCTCGCGAGCAGCGATCTTGGTGAGGGTGTTCTTGACGACGGCGTAGGTCGCGTCCTCGCCCAGCGCCCGCCGCAGCTGCTTGAGCTGCGCGACGGTGAGCCCGCGGTACTCAGTCAGGACGGCAGCCGACGAGCCGCGGAACGCCTCGGTGATCTCGGCGACCGCGGCGGCCTTGTCGGGCCTTGCCATACGACTCCTTCCGGTGTGCCGGTCGGTGCCGGCCCCGGAAGACGACGAACGCCCCGGCGCAGGCGCGCGGGGCGTGGGCGCACGCAAGAGCGTGCTTCCATCCTCAACACCTGCGCGGGCCGCCCGCGGCTGCGGGGCCTTCGGCCGCCCCGGAGGGCGGCAACCAGCGGTCTTCGGCTCGGTCAGGGTACGGCGGGTTCGCCGTACCGGTCAAAACACGGGAGCACCCCCGTCAGGCGACGGGCGCCGCCTCCTCCATCAGGTTGCGGCTCTTCGACGGGTCGACCGGGATGCCGGGACCCATCGTCGTCGTCAGCGTGACCTTGCGCAGGTAGCGACCCTTGGCGGACGACGGCTTCGCGCGCAGCACCTCGTCGAGCGCGGCTGCGTAGTTCTCGACCAGCGCCTGGTCGCTGAACGACGTCTTGCCGATCACGAAGTGCAGGTTGGCCTGCCGGTCGACGCGGTACTCGATCTTGCCGCCCTTGATGTCCTCGACGGCCTTCGCGACGTCCATCGTCACGGTGCCGGTCTTCGGGTTGGGCATGAGGCCGCGCGGGCCGAGCACCCGGCCGAGCCGGCCGACCTTGCCCATCATGTCGGGCGTGGCGACGGCGGCGTCGAAGTCGGTGCGACCGCCCTCGACCTCGGCGATCAGGTCGTCGGCGCCGACGATGTCGGCACCCGCGGCGCGCGCCTCGTCGGCCTTGTCGCCGGTGGCGAAGACAGCGACGCGGGCGGTCTTGCCGGTGCCGTGCGGCAGGTTGACGGTGCCGCGCACCATCTGGTCGGCCTTGCGCGGGTCGACGCCGAGGCGCATGGCGACCTCGACGGTGGCGTCGAACCCCTTGGTGGGCGACGTCTGCTTGGCGAGCCGGACGGCGTCGAGCGGGCCGTAGAGCCGGTCGCGGTCGACGAGCGCCGCGGCCTCGCGGTACTTCTTGCTGCGCTGCATTGCTTCTCCTCGTGGTCCAGGCGGGCTCCCTCGGAGCCCTCCCACAGCTTTCGAACTACTCGGTGACGGTGATCCCCATGGAGCGAGCGGTGCCGGCGATGATCTTCTCTGCCGCGTCGACGTCGTTGGCGTTGAGGTCGGCCATCTTCGTCTGGGCGATCTCACGGACCTGGTCGCGGCTGATCGTCGCCACCTTGGTCTTGTGCGGCTCGCCGGAACCCTTCTCGACGCCCGCCGCCTTGAGGATCAGCCGGGCGGCCGGCGGGGTCTTGGTGACGAACGTGAACGAGCGGTCCTCGTAGACCGAGATCTCGACGGGTACGACGTTGCCGCGCTGGCTCTCGGTCTCGGCGTTGTACTGCTTGCAGAACTCCATGATGTTGACGCCGTGCTGGCCGAGCGCAGGGCCGACCGGCGGCGCCGGGGTGGCCTGGCCGGCCTGGATCTGCAGCTTGATGATCGCCGCGATCTTCTTCTTGGGAGGCATGACAGTCCTTCGGACGAGCGGAAGCTCAGATCTTGGCGACCTGGCTGAACGACAGCTCGACCGGGGTCTCCCGGCCGAAGATGGAGACCAGCACCTTGAGCTTCTGCGCGTCGGGGTTGATCTCGTTGATGGTGGCGGGCAGCGTCGCGAACGGGCCGTCCATGACCGTGACCGACTCGCCGACCTCGAAGTCGACGACCTTCGGCGCCTCGGCCTTCTTCTCCTTGGGCTTCGGCGCGAGGATGCGGGCGACCTCGTCGAGCGTGAGCGGGGACGGGCGGTTGGTCTGGCCGACGAAGCCCGTGACGCCGGGGGTGTTGCGGACCGTGGACCACGACTCGTCGGTGAGGTCCATGCGCACCAGGATGTAGCCGGGGAAGACCTTCGACTGGACGACCTGGCGCTTGCCGCCCTTGACGATCGTCTCCTCCTGCGTGGGCACCTCGATCTGGAAGATGAAGTCCTCCATGTTCAGCGAGGTGATGCGGCTCTCGAGGTTGGTCTTCACCTTGTTCTCGTAGCCGGCGTAGGAGTGCACGACGTACCAGTCGCCGGGAGCCGAGCGCAGCGCGCGCATGAACTCCTCAACCGGGTCCTCCTCAGGACCGCTGACGCCCTCGCCCGCACCGGCCTCGCTGCCGGCATCGTCGACCGCGTCGTGGACCTCGTCGGTGCGCTCGGACGGCGTCTCGGGCTGGAGGTAGCCGGGCGTCTCGTCGTCGTTGAGGCCGAGGCCCATCTCGTCGGCGCTGTCCGCGCCGGCACCCGCGTCCGTCGACGGCATGTCGGGCGCGCCGGGCGTGGCGAACGGCTCGGACTGCTCGTCCAGCGGCTGGTCGGACACGGGGATGCTCTGCTTCCTGGAGGTTCGGTGGCTCGGGGTGGGGTCGGGAGTGCCCGCGGGCTGGCTACCCGAAGATCGCGATGACGGCCTTCGTGAACGCGACGTCGAAGCCGGCGATGATGGCGATCATCACGGAGACGAAGAAGATTGACACGACCGTGTAAGTGATCAGCTCCCGGCGGGTCGACCAGATCACCTTGCGCAGCTCGGCGACGACCTGGCGGTAGAACGTGGCGCTGCGGCGGATCGGGCCGCCGGCTGAGCTCCCGGAGCCGCTGCGCGCGGGGCGCTGCTCGGTCGTCTGCGTCACGGTGTCACCTGTCGGTCGCTACGGTCGGACTGGTCCAGCAGGGCAGGAGGGACTCGAACCCCCAACCACCGGTTTTGGAGACCGGGACTCTGCCAATTGAGCTACTGCCCTACGGCCGCCGGGGCGCTCCCGCACGGGCGTGCCGGAACACCGGTCGGACCGGCCGGGTGTCAGTGTACGTGCCGACGCGTGCGCCGGTCGACTCGGAGCAACGGCCGACGGGCGCGGCAATTGGGGTGCATCCCCATGGGACCATGGGGGCATGGCACGAGTCTCCGCGCGCATCGCCGGCATCAGCGAGTCGGCCACGTTGGCCGTCGACGCGAAGGCCAAGGCGCTGAAGGCCGCCGGCCGCGACGTGATCGGCTTCGGCGCCGGCGAGCCCGACTTCCCGACGCCCGACGCGATCGTCGAGGCGGCGGTGCGGGCCTGCCGCGATCCGCGGTTCCACCACTACACGCCCGCCGCGGGCCTGCCAGAGCTGCGGGAGGCGATCGCGGCGAAGACGCTGCGCGACTCCTCCTACACCGTGCAGCCGGGGCAGGTCCTGGTGACCAACGGCGGGAAGCAGGCGGTCTACCAGGCCTTCGCGACCCTGCTCGACCCCGGCGACGAGGTGCTCCTGCCGGCGCCCTACTGGACGACCTACCCCGAGGCGATCAAGCTCGCCGGCGGCGTACCGGTCGAGGTCATGACCGACGAAGCGAGCGGCTACCTCGTCTCGGTCGCGCAGCTCGAGGCAGCGCGCACGCCGCGGACGAAGGTGCTGCTGTTCTGCTCGCCGTCGAACCCGACCGGCGCGGTCTACCCGCCGGACCAGGTCACGGCGATCGGCGAGTGGGCGGTCGAGCACGGCGTCTGGGTGCTCACCGACGAGATCTACGAGCACCTCGTCTACGGCGACGCGGAGTTCTCCTCGATGCCGGTGCGGGTCCCCGAGCTCGCCGACACCTGCGTCGTGGTCAACGGCGTCGCCAAGACCTACGCGATGACCGGCTGGCGGGTGGGCTGGCTGATCGGCCCGCCCGACGTGGTCGCGGCCGCGGGCAACCTGCAGTCGCACGCGACGTCCAACGTGTCGAACGTCGCGCAGGCGGCGGCGCTCGCCGCGGTGTCGGGCGACCTCTCGGCGGTCGCGCAGATGCGCACGGCGTTCGACCGGCGGCGGCAGACGATGACCCGGATGCTGCAGGAGATCCCGGGCGTCACCTGCCCTGAGCCGCAGGGCGCGTTCTACTGCTACCCCTCGCTCAAAAGCGTGCTCGGCAAGGAGCTGCGCGGCCGGCGGCCCACCACGTCGGCGGACCTGGCGGGGCTGGTCCTCGAGGAGGCGGAGGTCGCGATCGTTCCGGGTGAGGCGTTCGGCACGCCCGGCTACGCGCGCCTGTCCTACGCCCTCGGCGACGACGACCTGGCCGAAGGGGTCGGCCGGATGGCGAAGCTGCTGTCAGAAGCCCGCTGACAGCGAGACGTCGCCCGACGGAGCCTCCCCGCCGAGAGCCTCGGCGACCATCGCGCGACCGGCGGCGAAACCCGCCGCGAGCAGCTGATGGGTGCGGTTGAAGTCGCGCAGGTCGTGACGGCCGACGCCGAGCGGCGGCAACGTGAACACCTGCTGCCCCTGCCCGAGGGTCGGGTCCTGCCGGGCCAGCAGCGAACGGGTGACCGCGAAGCTCTCGAGCAGCACGTCGAGGGCGCTCATGGCGCCGTCCCCCCAACCGTGGAACTCGCTCGACACGTCGAGCACCCACACGCGCCGGGCACCGAGGTCGAGCGCCCGCTGCACGGGCACCGGACAGGTGACCCCGCCGTCGACGTGCAGGCTGCCCCCGAGCTCGACCGGCGGGAAGAGCAGCGGGAGTCCGGCGCTGGCGAGCAGCACGCGAGCCGGGTCGCCGGCGTCCCACCAGCACGCCTCGCCGGCCAGCAAGTCGGTCGTGGCGACGTGGCAGGGGACCCGGGTGTCGGCGAGGTCGTCGACCGGTACGCACCGGGCGATCAGGTCCAGCAGAGCGTGGGGGGACTGCAGGTGGTCGGTGCGTCCGACGAGCCGGCGGGCGACGTCGAAGCGGCCGTCGGGGAAGACGTCGCGGTAGCGCAGGGCCAGCCACACCCGCTGCAGCTCGGCGACCCGCGCGGGCGTCGGCTCGACGGCGATGAACGCCGCGTTGAGCGCGCCCACCGAGCAGCCGACGACGAGGTCGGGCCGGATGCCGGCTTCGAACAGCGCCCTCAGGGCACCGGCCTGCGCGGCACCGAGGCTGCCGCCCCCGGAGAACACGATCGCGTCGCCGGGCGGAGCCGCCACCGGCTGGACCGGGACGGCGGGCTCGTGGCGACGACGGCGGCGAAACGGGATCACCGTCATCGCTGCGCCACCTCCTGCCGTCTCCGTTACCGGTAGTGACGTTCTCCCTACCCTTGTCGACAACGAACGACCCTCCCCTTAGTCACTCTGAGTACCCGCGGAACCACGCAGATACGTCATCGCGTCCCGGGCGGGCGGTAACGGTCGCGCATCCGCAACCAGGTGCGCCGCGACTCGCGGTCGCGGTAGGCGGGGTCGGTGTCGTGATAGCCGTGGTGGCGGCCCTGCCGCACCGGCAGCTCGAGATCGGGCACGACCAGCCGGCCGCCGCTGGCGGCGCGCAGCGCGAGGGAGAACTCCAGGTCGGCGTTGCGGTAGTAGCGCGCCTTGCGGTGCGGCCCGCCGGTCGCGAGCGCCGCCGACCGGCGCATCGCGAACAGGTAGCCCAGCAGCACGTCGACCTCCCCCGGTCCTGCGTCGGCGACTTCGTGCCACTCCGCGTCGAAGACCCCGCCCCGCCACCCCGCACCCACGACGCCGGGGTCGTCGAACGCGGCCAGCAGCGGACCGAGCGCGTCACCTTCGAAGACCGTCGAGACCTCGCACCACACGTGCACGGCAGCCGTGTCGGCACGCAGCAGCGCTGCACGTGCGGCGGCCCAGCCGGCGGCACCGGCGACGTGCCAGGCCTGCACCCGCGGGCCCGCGAACTCTTCGACGGCCGCGCCGGCACCGTCGACGTCGCCCAGGTCGAGCACCTGCACGACCACGTCATCGGACGTGTGGCGCAGCAGCGCGTCGAGGCAGGCGCGGACGTCGTCGGGCCAGCCCTCGACGAGCACGGAGACGGTCGCCCGCCGGTCGTCGGGCGCGGCGGAGCGGTCCGGCAGGTCGGCGACCGCCGGCAGGACCGGGAACGATGCGGGCGTCAGGCGAGCTGGACGATCGCGACGGCGTTCTGCAGCACGCGGTTGTCACCCGACCGCGCGTCGATGTTGACCTTGACCCGGCGGCCGTCGAGCTTCTCCTCGACGGTGCCCCCCACCTCGAGCGTGGCGCCCTTGTCGTCGTCGGGCACGGGCACCGGGGCGGAGAACCGCACGCCGTACTCCAGGACCGCGCCGGGGTCGCCGGCCCAGTCGGTGACGACGCGGCCGGCCTCGGCCATCGTGAACATGCCGTGCGCGATGACGTTGGGCAGGCCGACGGCCTTCGCGATGCGTTCGTTCCAGTGGATGATGTTGAAGTCGCCGGAGGCGCCGGCGTACATCACGAGGTTCGCGCGTTGCACGGTGAACGTCTGCTTCGGCAGCTCGGTGCCGACCTCGACGTCGTCGTAGCTCACCTTCGCGGTCATCAGCCCTCCTGCGCAGACGCGGCCGTGCCGCGGGAGACGATCGTGCTGTAGGCGGTGCAGACCTGCTCACCCTCGACGGTCGTGATCTCGGTCTTGGTCGTCATCAGCTCGTTGCGGCCGGCGTCGCGGATGTCGGTCACCGTCGAGACGCCCTTCAGCACGTCGCCGGCGCGGGCCGGCCGGTGATGGACGAACCGCTGCTCGCCGTGCACGACCCGGCTGTAGTCGAGGCCGAGATCGGCATCGCCCACCGGCCCGGCACCGAGCCGGAAGTTGACGACCGTGAGGAAGGTCGGCGGGGCGATCACGTCGGGATGGCCGGCCTCCTTGGCGGCCTCGGTCGAGCGGTAGACCGGGCTGCGGTCACCGATCGCGTCGGCGAAGTCACGGATCTTCTCGCGCGACACCTCGTAGGTGCCGGCGGAGGCGAACTCCCGTCCGATGAAGTCGCGGTTGAGCGGCATTGCCCCCACTCTCCAGGCTGATCGACGACAGCGTGGGGCGCAACGTAGCAAGCCGCTGGACGACGAAGGCCGCCACCCCTGCGGGTGACGGCCTCGACGTCGGCGGGCGCAGCGTTCAGCGCGTCTCGCGGTGCGCAGTGTGCTGGTTGCAGTTGGGGCAGTACTTCTTCATCTCGAGCCGATCGGGATCGTTGCGGCGGTTCTTGCGCGTGATGTAGTTGCGGTGCTTGCACTCGTTGCACGCCAGAGTGATCTTCGGTCGTACGTCGGTGGCTGCCACGGTGCCTCTCCTGTGTGTTGTCGCATCGAAGTAGCGGAGGCCGGACTTGAACCGGCGACACAGCGATTATGAGCCGCTTGCTCTGCCAGACTGAGCTACTCCGCCGTCGTGCGTCGCGCTCGGGAGAGCGGCAACGCACAGAGCCCCCTTACGGAATCGAACCGTAGACCTTCTCCTTACCATGGAGACGCTCTGCCGACTGAGCTAAGGGGGCGAGCGCCCGACCAGCGTACCCGACCTCGGCGAGGGCGGGACGCGGCCGGCGCGGACGCAGCACCGATGGCAAACGGTGCCGCGATCCGGTCAGTGGCAGGTGTTGGATTCGAACCAACGTAGGCTGAGCCGACGGTTTTACAGACCGTTCCCTTTGGCCGCTCGGGCAACCTGCCGGAGGGCTCCAACTGTAACGGACATCCGCGACCGGCCGGCGAGCGGTTTGGGCGCGGTCGGGGGAAGGTGTACGCCGTGGCGGACGCGTCGTTCGACGTCGTGAGCAAGGTCGACCGGCAAGAGGTCGACAACGCGCTGAACCAGGCGGCCAAGGAGATCGGCCAGCGCTTCGACTTCAAGGGCACCGGTGCCTCGATCGCCTGGTCGGGCCAGGAGGCGGTCGAGATGCGGGCCGACTCGGCCGACCGGGTGCGGGCCGTGCTCGACGTGTTCGAGAGCCGGCTGGTCAAGCGCGGCGTCTCGCTCAAGGCGCTCGACCACGGTGACCCGGAGGCCGCAGCCGGCGGCACGTCGCGGCTGCTCGTGCGCATCCGGCAGGGCATCGACGACGAGAAGGCCAAGGCCATCGTCAAGAAGATCAAGTCCGACGGGCCGAAGGGCGTGCAGGCCCAGGTGCAGGGCGACACGGTGCGGGTGTCGAGCAAGAAGAAGGACGACCTGCAGCAGGTGATCGCGGTGCTGCGGGAAGCCGACCTCGGCATCCCACTGCAGTTCACCAACTACCGCTGAGCGCCTGTCTACAACCAGTCGCGGCGGCGGAACGCGACGTAGAGCGCCACCGAGAGCACCACGATCAGCGCAAGCGCGAAGATCCCGCCGACGAGGGTGTCGGCGTGCGGCCAGGTGTGCACGTTCATGCCGTAGTAGCCGGTGATCGCGGTCGGCACCGCGATGATCGCCGCCCAACTGGTGACCTTCTTCATGATCTCGTTGAGCCGGTTGCCCTGGATCGTCAGGTTCGTCTCGAGGATCGTCGACACCAGATCCCGTAGGGAGTCGGTCCAGTCGGTCGCGCGCAGCACGTGGTCGTAGACGTCCTGGTGGTAGGGCAGCATCCCCTCGTCGACGACCCTGAGGTCACGCCGCATCAGGGCGTTGACGACCTCGCGGGTCGGGACGACGACCCGGCGCAGCAGCACGAGCGCCTTGCGCAGCGTGTAGCTGCGCCGCTGCACCTCGGCCCCCCGCGACCGCTGCTCGTCAAAGAGCAGGTCCTCGAGCGACTCGATCTGGTCGTCGAGCTCCTGCACCGTCTCGAAGTGGCCGTCGACGACCACGTCGAGCAGCCCGTAGAGCAGGAAGCCCACGCCGTACTTGGCCAGGTCGGGCGAGGAGTCCCAGCGGCTGGTGACCTCCTCGATCGCGAACCGCCCGGACTTGCGCACGGTGATCAGGTAGCGCGGCGAGACGAACGCCGCGAGCTCTGAGGCGCGCAGCTCGCAGGTGGCGGGGTCGAGCTCCACGTCGTACAAGGACATGAACAGGTGGTCCTCGTAGCGGTCGAGCTTGGGGCGCTGCCGCTCGTGCGTCGCGTCCTCGACGGCGAGCGGGTTCAGCCCGAACTCCTCCGCGATCAGCGCGAGCTCCTCGGGCCTGGGCTCGCAGAGATCCATCCAG
>DASSKL010000062.1 GCA_035690485.1 Mycobacteriales bacterium
TCTTGCCGAACCGGGATCCGGCCCGGCTCAACGGGCAAGAACTATCTTGATATCAAGATACACGATGTCGAGCGTCCTCGCGCGGGGGCGCTCAGCGCACCAGCCGCGCGACGCACTCGACGTGGTACGTCATCGGGAACACGTCAAAGCGACTGAGCGTGGCCGCGATCCCTTGCGGCCGACTGCGATCATCGTCCCGAAGTCGCCTTTGACCTGCGGAGATGCTGATCTTCTCGCCTGAAGTCGTCGGCACGCCGTTGCGCACGTTTGTGAATCAAACCGAGCCCAATCCGAGCCCTCGTGCACGCGAGCGCCGACAGGCGCAAATGACAGCAACGTCAGGCCCCGCGGCGGGCGCGGGCCTCGAGGTACTGATCCATAACTGCTGCCGGCATCCGAGCTCGGTCGGAACGACGAATGTCGAGATGCAGCGAAGATGAAAGTGCCCATGAGTGTTCCACAGCTCGCGCTACGTCGACCTGGGCGCTTGGCCGTCCCGGAAGGGGATCCGCTTTTGGGGCCGGAGTCACCATCGCGAGTCGACGGACCGTGGTGACAGGCCAGGCTGGGGCGAAGGTCCTGGTGCTGGCCCTGACGGCGGCAGGGACCGAAAGCGGTCGTCGTCCATGGGTTCGTCGACCGCCTCGATCCGCAGCTCGTGTCCGGAGCCGGGCGTGCTGCCGCCGATGGGTTCGGTCAGTACACAGACGCCGGTGCCAACGTCGAGGCGGACTCGACACGCCTCCGGGTACTCGTCGAGCACGACCTTGTCGCCGGCACCGGACTCCGCTTCCGCAACGTCGACTTCACGAGAGCACAGTAGCGAGCAACAGGTGCAGCGCGGCTCGTAGGCCGGCGTCGGCCGCATGATCGCCTCCCATGCCGGGCGGCCGGCGTGCTGGACTTCGGCGACCGAGTCGATTTCCGTGCCCGGGAGGCTGGCGTCCGCGTCCGGGCTGTGGCCGTCGGCCAGTTCAACCGGGTCCAGCATCGCCACCCAGAAGTAGTCGCGGTACATGGGGGCGTCGTAGGAGGTCTCGGAAGGAAACCTATCGGGTCGCGCGCTCACCAGGCCATCAGCGCGCAACAGCGGCTGCGGTGCATCCGGGGTCGTCCACCACGGCAGCGTCGCGGTGTGTCGGTCACCGTCGGAGGTAAGGACGCCGACCTGCTGCGGTGACTCGTGAACGACCTGCACCAGGGCGCCATCGAGCGTCTCCACGCGCAGCCGGTCCGGCCGGCGCAGCCACGCCCGCAGCTCCTGGGCCCGCCACGAGTCGCCCGGCCAACGCGCGGTGAACCGCAACGTCGACCAGCGCCACGGCGACGAGCGGGCCAGCGCGGCAAAGTCGTCAGCGAACAGAGCGACCACACGGACAGTCTGCTCGGCAGGACGGCCGGGCACGAGCGAATTCCCCGGCCGGGGCGCACACGACATGACGACGCCCTGGCAGCGCGCCGCGACCGGACGGCAATGGCGGTGGCAAGCGTCACCTACTCCGTGCATGCGATCAACGTTCGATAGCGGATCCCGCTGTGGTCACGCTGCGCGTGACGATCGGCTTGCGGTGACCGTCACGGCATCACAGGTGCACACGGCCTCAAGGAGATCGCGGTGACGGAACCGGGGCCGGAGCGACATCGGGACGTGGACTCCCTGCTTGAATCGCACAGCAGCGCTTTGCCCGGAAGAGCGGAAGAGTCTCAAAGGGGAATGCTCTGCCCCCCGGCAGTGATCTTCGGCCGACCGGACTTGCCGGGCTAACAGCCGGACGTGCAGCAAGCCCCTCCGGGCCTCCAGATCGACGTCGCGGAGAGTCACTGTCACTGATCCCCTGCGGTTGTCGGAGCACTCGCCTACCCTGCGTTCATGAGTAAGGAAAGGCCCTCTTCCGATCCCATGTCCCGCTACGAGCGGAAGCGCTGGGACGAGCTGCAAGGGCACTGGGAGAAGAAGGCCCAGGGGCGGAAGGCCGTACTCCCGCCTCGAGCCCGGGTTGCGCTCGATACCACAGTGGAGGTCACGAAGAACACCGCTTCGAAGGCCGGCAAGGCGGTGGCAGAGTGGACCCCGGAGAAGGTGAAGGACGTCGCGGGTGCGGCCGTTGATGCCGCACTCGTGCCGACCGTCCATCACGTCGTGCAACTGCTCGAACTGCTCAATGACTGGGTGGTCGAGCTGACCGACCCGGATGCGGTTCTGAAGTATCACCAGGAGAAGGGCCGGGGGGTGGAGTCGCTGGAAGACCTGCGACGCCTGGACCTTGAAGAACTGGAGGAGCTGACTACCGGTATGGCGCTCAAGTGGGGCACCGTCGGCGTTGGGCAGGGGGCGAGTTTTGGTGCGCTGGCCATGATCCCCGTGCCCGTCCTCGGCAGCGTCTTGGCTATCGGGCTCGACATGATCGCCATGCATGTGCTCACGGGCGCCATCGCCACCCGCATCTGTTACGCCTACGGGTACGACGCCGCCGATCCGGAGGTGCGGCACATCATCGATCGCATGGTCGCCCGGGCCTACAAGAACCAGGTGGTAAAGGCTGGCTCGGTGAAGAAGGCCAGTGCCGCCTTTGACGCGGCGAAGGGCCGGGTCAACTGGAGTCAGAAGCTTCGCGATGACCACCGCCTCATGGCCGCGGTCGAGAAGTTGCTGAAGAGGGCGGGCGACGGGAAGCACGTGCCCGTCAAGAGCGCCCGGATGGGTATGCCGGTGATCTCGGTGTTGGCGGGTGCCGCGACGAACTCGCACGTGTTGGGCGATGCCGCGCGTCAGGCGCGGCACTACGGCGCGACCGTCCTGCTCGCGGAGAAGCACGGCCTGGAGCTTCCTCCGAACCTGCGCCGCAGCCTTGAGTCCGACGAGGACCCAGCCGTCGAGTAGCGAGATCGGCAAGCGGAGTGTGCCACAGCGGGGATCCCGTACTGGTCACGCTCCGCGTGACGATCCCTGATCGAAGCGGGCCTGTCCGTGGCAGGCGTGGACCGAGCGCATGGCGGCATGAGCGGTCACGCGAGGCCGAAGACCAGCGGCCTAGGGGATTTGCGCCACGACCGCGACTACTTCCGCATTCCCCGACGTTCCGGAGCCATGTCGTCGGGCATCCCTACGCTGGGGGCATGACCTTCACAGCCGTTCACCGCGCGCTGGGGGCCTCCCCGGCACCGTTGACGAACGAGTTGCTCGATGCTGCGGTGACCGCCGGCGTGGTGGAGACGAACGACTTGGATTGGAAGTCTGAGCTGCCGCGGGCGAAGGGACTGCCGCAGACGGACTTCCCGAAGGATGTCGCCGCGATGGCCAACAGCGGTGGAGGAGTGATCGTTTACGGCGTTCGCGAGTCGCAGAAGGCGGCGACGGAGCGGGTCGACGTCGGCGAGTTCGACGAGGCGTATGAGCGTTCCCTGCGTAGCGCCGCGATCACCGCCATCTCCCCACCCGTGTTCGGCCTACACGTGCACCGCCTCGGAGACGAGGGCAAGCGTGCCGTCGTGGTGGAGGTCCCGGCGAGCATCGACGGACCCCACCTGGTCTACAAGAACGACTACTTCGGTGCGCCCGTTCGCAACGACTCAGACACCGCGTGGATGAAGGAACGCCAGATAGAGGCAATGTATCGCGCGCGGTTCAACGAACGGCGCCACGCCACCGAGGCGCTGGACAACCTCTTCGCCGAGGCAGTCGGCGGTCGCGACACCGACAAGCGAGCATGGCTCATCGCCGTGGCCCATCCTCGCGTTCCCCGATTCCACGATCGGCTCTCCCGTGAGGAGGCACGCGACGTGCTGTCCAAGACGGAGAAACTAGCCCTGACCTACGCAGGCCGGGGCGGGGTTCACCCCCTGGAGAGCGTGGACCGGAGCAACCCTCGACCGGGCCTACGCCGCTGGGTCGCAGTCAACACCGCCACCGGCGAGCGGTCGACGTGGAAGGAAGCGTGGCTAAGCATCCATCACGACGGCTCGACCACCCTCGCGGCCGCGGTCGGCGGGCACCGCGTGACGAGCGACGGCTACTTCGAAGGCTCGCAGGTCCAGTCGGCAGCGATCGAATGCGGCATCGCGGATCTCATGGCGTTGATCCGCGCGACCGCAGAGGCCACCGACAACGACGAGTACGAAGTGCGGGTCGGGATCGAGTGGGCCGGCGAACAGTCCCTGACGATTCTGACAACGGACAACTCCGGCCTCACTTACGAGGGTGTCTCCACCCCGCTGCATCGCTACACGCCTGTCGAGACCACGGTCAACGCGGTCGAGTCCTCACTGGAGTACTACTGGCTTGTCCACGACCTTGCTCAGGACTGCGTGAACCAGGGCGGCATATCCAACGTGCGAATGATCCAGCCCCCGGAGCGCAATGATCAGCAGTAGCCGAATGGTGCTACACCCGAGCGATGGCCTGACCGACGAGCGACGTTCGGTCACGCCGCTGGTGTTCGGTTGAGGTTTCGGCATGCGGGACAGCAAGGGACCGCGCATCGGGCTCAGAGGGGATCTGCGGTTGAAGGTCATACGCGGCGGTGTGACGCACCTCCGTGACGGTGCCTTGGCAGGTGGACGCTGGCGTCACTGGCTGAGGGTTTCCCGACCGGCCGCGGCAAGAGCACGCAAGGCAGTCAGGGTCACCATCAAGTTGGGTTCGCCAGCGCGACCCCAGTCGACTACCTCCGGAGTGTTCTTGCTGCCGGGGCTGCGCCACCATTGCGCCGCCGCGTTCCACCGTCCGTCCGGCCGGCGCTTCACCTCGAGCAGGTCCAAGGCATCGGAGGCCCGCGGGTCGGTGCACCCGCCCCCTGGCGCTATGACGATCAGGGCGGAGAGCACGTCGTAATGCCAGTACGACGGGTAGGGCATCGACAGCCAACGAGCATTGATCGGCTTGCCCGTGCCGCCACGACGGAACACCCGATGCTGGAGGAACAACTCGACGGCCCGCTCCGCGGCTTCACGGGCGCCGGCGTGACCAGTGGCCGTGGCGTACTCCTGCAGACCCCACGCAGTGCGCAGCGACTCGTGGAACGACGACCGGTGCCCGTCGGCCCGGTTGTCACAGTTCCAGCCGCCGTCTGGCCACTGCCAGGAGATGATGGCCTCGGCAAGTCGTTGCGCGCGTTCGTCGCCGGCGAGTCCAAGCCGCGTACACGCGCCGAGCGCGTTGCCATGGATGCTGGCATGCGCACGCGGCAGTCCGTCGACCACCCGCGGTGGGCGCCTCAGCTCGTCGACGATCCAGGCCAGGACGTGGTCAGCGGCGGCTGCGACGCGCGGGTCGGTGGCCGGCGCGGCGAGCTCGGCCAACGAGACCAACCGCCAGTGGGCGCCGGTCCACTTGCGGTACGGGTCGCCCCCGAACCCGCCGTCATCATGCTGCCCCGCGAGCAACGCCGACACCCACGGCCCGGCCGTGATGGCTGCCCGGTCCGACGGCGAGTCTTCTCCCAGCAGATCGTGACGGGCCAGGTACCGCACAGACGGCTCCTCCGCCGCGAGCAGCCAGGCCATCGTGTCCGCGGTCTTGGTGTCCACAACAGCAGACTCTCAGATACCCGCGGCTTAGGAGCCCCGCCGCGCCTCGCTCCGAACTGACGGTCAACGCCAACGCGGCGGTATGCCGCAGCCTGCCCGAGCCGTGACTAGGCAGGTGTGGCGCCGGAGGCGGTCCGATTACAGGCCGTGCAGCCAGATCCGCAGCGGACCCACGGGTTCGAAGCCATGGCGGACGGCGACCGCCAGGTCGTCGCCCTGTTCGTAGCCGACCACCGGCAGGGCGGGGAACAGTTCGTTCGCGGCATCTAGTACGACCGGCCAGGCCGCGTCAGGGCCGCCGTCCAACGCAAAGACATTGGAGATACCGACCACCTGGTCGCTGCGGCTCGCAACCGCTCCGGCGACCAGCCGGCCGTCGGCGGACTTTCCGGCGAGCACGAAGGTGGCTGGGTCGTCGAGCAGGGCAGGCCGGAAGAGATCCGCGTTGCCGTCCCCGTTGTCCCAGGCGAGCGCCCAGTCGCGCAGCGTGTCCGGGGTGCCGACCACCGTCCAGGCAAGAGCCGATGAGGTGGTAGGCGCACTCGCCGGTCGGTGGATCCACTGTGCCTCAAACAGCACCCGAAAGCCTGCCTCGCCCAGGTCGAGGTCGGCGAAGCTGTCCTTGACGGAGGCGCCGGCTGCGGCGGTGTCGATCCGGGCCACCAGTTCGGCCGGATCGGCACTAGGCGCCAGCGTCACCGAGTCGGGGTAGTAGAGCGGCGTGCGCGCCGGAGCGGCCCAGGCCTGCGCCCCGAACTCACCCGCCAAGCCGTGCGATCGACTCATCGTCGCGCACCACTCGGCGTTGTTGCGGGCGGCGGCTTGGACCAGCAGTTCCTTCGGCGTCGTCACGGGTGCCGATCCTGACGCGTCCGGCCCGGCCCGTCGAGCGCTTTCTCTACGCGCACCGGGCGCGTGCGCTTGTGCGAGCTCGAGCCCGGGGCCACCACAAGAATTGTCGGACGCAGAGCCGACGCGATCTCAGATGTAGTGAACCCGAGTCGGTTGGCGTCAAGCACGTTGCAGACAGCCTCCGTGAACTGCCCGTCGCACGCCGGGACGTCAGCCTGTAACCGCCATCTCCTCAGACAGACGTGTCGCCGTCACCACCCAAAGCCACGCCGCATTCGCCCTGCGGTCCGCCTTGACTTGCCTGGCGCAGGACAATTGCCAACCGCGCGGCCGTCTCACTTCGCCGAAGCCCCGCGTGAACTGGAGTAGGCGCGTCAATCTGGGC
>DASSKL010000063.1 GCA_035690485.1 Mycobacteriales bacterium
TGCCGAGCTGCCGGTCAACGCCTGGGACGGCCCGCCGGCTGATGACTGGGCCGGCATCCTGCACGCCGACGCGGCGGTCGCCCGGGCACTGGTCTGCGCGGCGGTGCGCGAGACCTTCGAGGAGTCGGGGGTCCTGCTGGCAGGAGAGCACGCCGGCGAGGTCGTGGTCGACACCACCGGCGACGACTGGGAGACCGAGCGGCAGGCGCTGATCGACCGCTCGCTGTCGTTCGCCTCGCTGCTCGAGCGACGCGGGCTGGTGGTGCGCGCCGACCTGCTGCGGCCGTGGGCGCACTGGATCACTCCCGAGGCCGAGCCCCGCCGCTACGACACGAGGTTCTTCGTCGCCGCCTTGCCCGAGGGCCAGCGCACCAGGGACGTCGGCGGTGAGGCCGACCAGGTCGTGTGGCTGCGGCCGCAGGAGGCGCTGCGGCGGATGGCCGACGGCGACATGTTCATGATGCCGCCCACCGCCTACACGCTCGCCGAGCTCAGTGGCTACGACACCGTCGACGAGGTGCTCGAGGCCGGGAGCCGGCGCGACGTCAAGACCGTGCTGCCCAAGATCGTGGTCGACGCCGACGAGACCCGCCTGCTGTTGCCGCACGAGGAGGGATACCCCGCGTGACCGGGGCGCCCGAGCCCGCCACCGCCCGCGCGACCCGGATCCTCGCCCCCAATCCCGGGCCGATGACCCTCGACGGCACCAACACCTGGATCCTTCGCGAGCCCGGCGGCACCCGCTCGATCGTCATCGACCCCGGACCCGAGGACGCCGGCCACCTCGGCCGGGTCGGCGACGAGGCCGGGTCGGTCGCGGTCGTCCTGCTGACCCACGGCCACGTCGACCACTCCGAGGGGGCGCGGACGTTCGCCGAGCGGGTCCATGCCCCGGTCCGCGCGCTCGACCCGCAGCACCGGTGGGGTGACGAGGGACTCGGCGGAGGCGACGTGGTCGCCGCCGACGGCCTCGAGGTGCGCGTGGTCGCCACGCCTGGCCACTCCGCCGACTCGCTCTGCTTCCACCTGCCGGCCGACGACGCGATCCTCACCGGCGACACCGTCCTCGGCCGCGGCACGACGGTCGTCGCCCATCCCGACGGCCGGCTCGTCGACTATCTCGACAGCCTGCAGCGGCTGAGGGGCATGGCCGACGCCGGACTGCGCACGCTGCTGCCCGGCCACGGTCCGGTGCTCGCCGACGCGGCGGGCGTCCTCGACTTCTACCTCGCCCACCGCCAGGAACGCCTCGAGCAGGTCCGGGCAGCGCTCGCGGCGGGCGCGACCTCGCCGCGCGACGTTGTCGAGACCGTCTACGCCGACGTCGACAGGGCCGTCTGGCCGGCCGCCGAGCTCTCGGTGAAGGCGCAGATCGACTACCTCCGGGACCACGACGGGTGAGCCGGCTCGCCTGCTCCGTCTGCGCGACGCCGGCGGTGCCGGGCGCGCGTTTCTGCTTCAACTGCGGCGCACCGCTCGAACGGCCGGCCGAGTTCGGCGACGGCAGCGCGGAGCGGCGCCTCGTCACCGTCCTCTTCGGTGACCTGTCCGACTTCACCGCGTGGGCCGAGGATCTCGACCCGGAGCGGGTCGGCGGCGTCACCGACCGGGTGCTCGCCGAGCTCGCCGCGGCCGTCACCGCGGTCGGCGGCCACGTCGACAAGCTGACCGGCGACGGGATCATGGCGGTCTTCGGAGCGCCGACCATGCACGAGGACGACCCGGAGCGCGCCGTACGCGCCGCCGCGCAGATGCAGGCGTCGCTGCGCCGGCTGATGGAGCAGGAGGTCGGTGGCGGCCGCCGGATGGGGCTGCGGGTCGGGCTCAACACCGGCGAGGTGCTCGCCGGTGTCCAGGCCAACATGGCCTACACGGTCGTCGGCGACACGGTGAACACCGCGTCCCGGCTGGCCGACGCGGCAGCGATCGGCTCGGTCTACGCCGGCCGCGAGACCGCGCTCGCGACGATGTCGATCGCCTCCTGGCGGGCGCTGACCCCGCTGCGCCTGAAGGGCAAGCGCGAGCCGGTGCCGGCCTACGAGCTGCTCGGGTTGCGCCCGCCCGGGGCCGTCCGGCTCGGCGTGGGCGAGGAGGCGCCGTTCGTCGGCCGGGACGCCGAGCTGGGTGCCCTGATCGGGCGGCTGCTCGACGTCGAGCAACGGGCCCGACCGGCGACGGTCGTCGTCACCGGGGAGGCCGGCGTCGGCAAGACCCGGCTGGCCGCCGAGCTCGCCCGCTTCACCACCCAGGCGCCGAACCAGTGGGTGCTCTGGGGTCGCTGCACCCCGTACGGCACCGGTCGGGCGCTCGCGCCGATCGCCGAGTGGGTCCGCACCGCCTGCGGCATCGCCGAGGACGAGTCGGAGGAGCAGGCTGCCGACCGGGTACGCCGGACCCTCGCCCGGTTGGAGCGCCCCACCTACCGCCACCCGTTGCCCGCCAACGTGGTCGAGTGGCTGCTGTCGCTGCTCGGCCTGACTGCGTCGATGCCCGCACCTCGAGAGACCGCGGCCCCGGGGACGACGAGCGAGGGGACCGACCCGCTGCTCGACGCGGTGCTCGCTCTGCTCGACGGCCTGTCCGCCAGCGGGCCGCTGCTGCTGATCGTCGACGACCTGCAGTGGGGCACCCCCGAGCTGGTGGCCGCGCTCACCACGCTCATGCAGCGGCTCGCGGGCCCGGTCTTGCTGGTGTGCCTGGGTCGCAGCGACGTCCTCGCCGACGGTGACCTGCCCGACGACTGGTGGACGGGCCTGCCCGACCCGGAGCTGCTGCCGGTGACGCCGCTCGACGACGCGGCATCGAGCCGGCTGCTGCGTGCCTACCTCGACGGTGGGGAGCTCGACTCGGCGGCGCAGTCCTTGCTGATCGAGCGCGCGCAGGGAAACCCGTTCTTTCTCGCCGAGCTGCTGCACCTGCTGGTCGACCGGGGGGTGCTGCGGTCGACCGATGACGGGTGGCGGCTGCAGAGCCAGCTGCCGACCGAGATGCTGCCGGCCGGGGTGCAGTCGGTCCTCGCGGCGCGGTTCGACGGCCTCGACCCCGTCTCCAAGGCGGTGCTGCGGGATGCGGCCGTCGTCGGCACCAGGTTCGCCGCGTCGACGCTGGTCGCGATCGATCCACGGCCGGACGAGGAGATCGAGTTCGCGCTGCAGGGGCTCGATGCGCGCGGCATCATCACCCAGCTCAGCGACGGCGACGGCCCGACCGCCTACACGTTCGCGCACACCCTCGCCCGCGACGTGGTCTACGCCGCGATCCCGAAGGCGGAGCGAGCCCGGCGGCACGCGATCGTCGCGACCTGGGCGGCGGGCAGCATGCGCGGACCGCGCGGGGAGGTCGACGCCTTCGTCGCGGCCCACGCCGAGCGGGCGGCCGAGCTCGCCGACGAGATGCAGCTGCCGGCCGACGACCCGGCCTGGCAGGCGCGGCAGTCCGGATTCGCGGCCCTGACCCGGCTCGGGCAGGCAGCGATCTACCGCGGGGACAACGGGCGGGCCGAGGTGGTGTTCACGCGGGCGCTGCTCGTCGGCGGCGACGGTGTCCCCGAGGACGGGCGGCTCCCGGCGCTCACCGGGCGGGCATCGGCGCGCGTCGCCCTGCACCGGCTGGTCGACGCGGAGGTCGACCTCGAGGCGCCGTTGCAGGCCCGCGACTTCGGCGTACGCGCCGCCGCCCTCGTCGTCCTCGGCGAGATCCGCCGCCAGCGGGGTGAGGACGACGCGGCGCGGCAGGCTCTCGTGTCCGCGCTGACGATGGCCAGCGACGCCGGTGTCGACCGGGTGACCGGTGAGGCGTTGCGCCAGCTGGGCATGATCGACTACCAGGCCGGCCGCCTGCAGTCGGCGGAGCAGCGGTTCCGCGAAGCCTTGCAGCTGGCCGAACGCGTGGGCGACGACCACGGCGCCGGCTGGGCCTACCAGCACTGGGCGTGGAGCGCCACCACGCGGGGCGACTGGGCCGTGGCCGAGACGACGCTCGCGCGGGCGGGCGAGCTGTTCGCTTCGCTCGACGACGGCAGCGGCCTGTCGTGGTGCGCCGGGACCGAGGCGTTCGTGCGGCTGCTGCAGGGGCGCTACCACGAGGCACGCCAGCTGGCCCAGGGGCTGCTGCCGCTCGGCAAGGCGATGGGCGAGCCGTGGGGGGTCGCGGCCTGCCAGACGATCGACGCGTTCGCCGCTGCCGAGCTCGGTGACATCGAGGCAGCGCGGGCCGGGGCACGTGCGGCGTACGACGGGTTCGTCGCGCTCTCCGACACGTGGGGCAGGGCGATGGCGCTGACCGCATGGGGCGCGGCGGAGCGGGGGGCCGGTCGGCCCCGCAAGGCCATCGACGTGCTGGAGGACGCGGTCGACTGCTCCGCACAGGCGCAGCACGCGACGACCGAGGCGCTGTCGCTGGGGGTGCTCGGCTACTGCCGCCTCGACCGCGGCGACAGTGCGGGCGCGGAGAAGGACGCCCGCCGGGCGCTGGAGCGCTTGCAGGGCATGGACCTCGAGCCGCCGGCATTCGTCGGACCCAAGGTGCTGCTCGCCCAGGCGCTGCGGGCGCAGGGACGGCTCGACGAGGCGCTCAGCCTGCTCGAGGAGGCCGCCGCATCGACCGACGCGCCGTCGTTGATCTTCCCGCGCCGCCAGGCGCTCGCGCACTGCGCGGGCGCGCTGCTGGAGGCGGGCCGGGACCGCGAGGCGCTCGGGATGATCGGCAAGGCGTTCGAGGTCGAGGCGGAGGACATGCGCTCGCGGATCGTCGCCCTGCGGGTGCTCGGCAACTGCTACCTCGCCGCCGGGGACGTCCCCGCCGCGCGTTACGCGTTGCGGCAGGCGCTGGCCCTGGCCCGCTCGAGCCAGCAGGTCTCGGAGGTCGCGGCCACCGAGCGCACCGCCAAGGCCGTGGGTCTCTAGCGCGCGCGGCGTTCCAAGCGGTCGACGTCCAGGAGGGTCACCGTGCGGCCCTCGAGGAGGATCCAGCCGCGGCTGACGAAGTCGGACAGCGCCTTGTTGACGGTCTCGCGGCTGGCGCCGACCAGCTGGGCGAGCTCCTCCTGGGTCAGGTCGTGGGTGACCCGCACGCCTTCGTCGGTCGCGGTGCCGAACCGGGTGCCGAAGTCGAGCAGCACCTTGGCCACCCGGCCGGGGACGTCGCTGAACACGAGGTCGGCCATCGCCTCGTTCGTACGCCGCAGCCGCTGGGCCAACGCCTGCAGGAGGTGCGCCGCGACGCCCGGCCGGCCGGTGAGCCAGGGGCGCAGGTCGTCGTGGGCCAGCGAGAGCAGCGTGCTCTCGGTCACGGTGGCGACGCTCGCCGTGCGCGGCCGGGGGTCGAACAGCGACAGCTCGCCGAACATGTCGCCCGGGCCGAGGACCGCCAACATGTTCTCCCGCCCGTCCGGCGACGTGCGGTAGATCTTCACCTTCCCGTCGAGGACGACGTAGAGCCGGTCTCCGTCGTCGTCCTCGTGGAAGATCACTTCACCGCGCTCCATGCGCTCCTCGCGCATCGCGGAGCGCAGCGCTTCGCTGGACTCCGCGTCGAGCGCGGCGAACAGCGGCAGCTGCGCCAGCAGAGCGTCCACGGCTCCAGTCTGGCCTATGAACGCAGCCGGCGCGGGGCGCGCCGCCGCCAGTAGCGCTCGAGCGCCGGCGCCAACCCCTCGCTGACGTAGGTCTCGACCTCTTCCGGCCGCGCCGTCTCGAGGAACTGCACCACCCGCTCGCCGAGGGCCTCCTGGCGCAACGGGCGCTCCACACGCTCCATCACCAGCGCTCCGCAGAGGAGGAGGGCCGGGAACAGCAGGGTGAACAGCAGCAGCATCGTCATGGCAGTCCTGCCCACCGGTCCGTCCGGTGACACGCCTCCATGATCACCCGTTTGCGGCTGCTAGCAAGTCTCCATCCGTCGGCAGCGTCGGCAGCGCGGACAGGCACAGCGTCGGGTCCTCCCGGTAGCGGGCGATCAGCTCGCCGGTGGCGGCGTCGATCCGCTGGTGCAGCGCGCTGCGGTACGCCGACAGGGCGACCTCCGCGTCCGCCAGCTCGTGCTCCATCCGTGTGTTGTGCGCTACGGCCTCCGGGCTGTCGCCCGGTAGCGGGTCCGCCTGCCACAGGCCCACGAGGTTCGGCAGCGGCGGCATGTCCTCGTGCGGAAGGATCGCCATGATCGCGGTGCGCCCGGTGCCGACCCGCGGGTCGGACAGGATGTCGCGCACGCTGTCGAGCCGCAGCCCGCCGCGCTGCTCGCCGGCGCGCACCAGGTCCAGCCGGGCCTGGATGATGCGTCGCCAGTAGGAGACACGGTCCTCTTCGGCGGCCAGCGCCTTGCGGTAGATGCGCAGGGCACTGAGCGTGAGGTGAGCGAAGTCGGCGCTGCGCTCGGGCACCGGCCGCAGCCGTGCGGATGGCCGTCCCGGCGCCGTCATCCCCCACGCTCCCTCGGTCGTGACTCTCCGTAGTCGTCACTGGGTGTCTCGGGGGCTCTGCCGTGATGCTTGAGGGGGATTCGCCCGCTGTCACCCGGACGGGTCAGCCTGAGCCGACCGTAGGCTGGACGGGTGCCTGCCGCCGCGCTCGATGTCGCATCAGAGACCCGCACGGCGCTGGTCCGCCGGGCCCGCAGGATCAACCGCGAGCTGGAGCGCCTCTACCCCGATGCGCACTGCGAGCTCGACTTCTCCTCCCCGCTCGAGCTGCTCGTCGCCACCGTCCTGTCGGCCCAGTGCACGGACAAGCGCGTCAACGAGGTGACGCCGAAGGTCTTCGCGCGCTACCCCACCGCGGCCGACTACGCCGCCGCGGACCGCCTCGAGCTCGAGGAGCTGATCAGATCCACCGGTTTCTTCCGGGCGAAGACGACCAGCCTGATCGGGATCGGTCAGGCGCTGTGCGAGCGGTTCGGCGGACAGGTGCCCGGCCGGCTGAAGGACCTCGTCACGTTGCCCGGGGTGGGGCGCAAGACCGCCAACGTCGTGCTCGGCAACGCGTTCGGCACGCCGGGCATCACGGTCGACACGCACTTCGGCCGACTCTCCCGGCGCTTCGCCTGGACTGCCTCCGACGACCCGGTGCAGGTCGAGGCCGAGGTCGGTGCGCTGTTCCCGAAGAGCGACTGGACGGTCCTGTCACACCGGATGATCTGGCACGGCCGGCGGGTCTGCCACGCGCGCCGGCCGGCGTGCGGCGCCTGCGCGGTCGCCCGGTGGTGCCCGTCGTACGGCATAGGGCCGACGGACCCGCTGGTCGCCGCCAAGCTGGTGAAGTCGGCGGAGCAGGTGGCGACCTCGGCATGAGACCGGCCGGGCTCGTGGTGGGGGCGATGGTGCTCGCCCTGGGGGCGGGCTGCGCTACGTCGTCGAACGACGCCGCCACGGCCGGCCCGTCGGTGAAGGGTGCCGCCTCGTCGTTCGCGCCGCCGCCGTCGACCGCCGAGCTGGTGAGCCGCGCCGGCCTGGCGGCCTGCCCGGTGCCCGGCCACGGCGCAGCCGCGCTGCCGTCGGTGACCCTGCCCTGCCTCGGCGCGGGCGCGGCGGTGCCGATGGCGCGGCTCACCGGGGCGCCGACCGTGCTCAACGTCTGGGCCAGCTGGTGCGAGCCGTGCCGGCGCGAGGTGCCGTTCTTCCAGGCGCTGCACGCGCGCGCGGGCGACCGGCTGCGCGTGCTCGGGGTCGACACGGAGGACAGCTCCCGCAGCGCGCTCGACTTCGCCGCGCACGCCGGCATGCGCTACCCGTCGGTGGTCGACGAGGACGGCACGGTGCTGCGCAGCTTCCGCGGGGTCGGCCCGCCGATGACCGTCTTCGTCGCCGCCGACGGGCGGGTGGTGCACGTAGCCCGCGGCGAGTACCAACGGCTCGCCGACCTGCAGCGCGACGTCGAGACCTACCTCGGGGTGCGGCTGTGACCGACCCCGTGCAGATCGCTCCCGACTGGCTGCGGCCGCTCGTCGTCGCGGCGACGGCGATCCGCTGGGACGACTGGCACCGCGTGCCGCCCGTCGACGGCGGCCGGCCGGCCGCGGTGCTCGTGCTCTTCGGTCACGATGAGCAGCACGGTCCCGACGTGCTGCTCATCGAGCGCAGCGTGCACCTGCGCGAGCACGCCGGGCAGCCCGCCTTCCCCGGCGGGAAGATCGAACCGGACGACGACGGCCCGGTCGAGGCGGCGCTGCGCGAGGCGGTCGAGGAGACCGGTCTCGACCCGCTCGGCGTCACCGTCCTCACGACGCTCCCGCAGCTGGGCATCCCGCGTACGGGCTTCGCCGTCACCCCGGTCCTGTCCTGGTGGCGCACCCCCTCGCAGGTCGCACCAGTCGACTTCGCCGAGGTCGCCGCCGTCGTCCGGGTGCCGGTCGCCGAGCTGGCCGACCCGGCCAACCGGGTCCAGGTGGCGAGTCCCAGCGGTTACACCGGCCCGGCGTTCGCCGTGCGTGACATGCTCGTGTGGGGCTTCACCGCGGCCCTGCTCGACCGCCTGCTCGCGCTCGGCGGCTGGGAGCAACCGTGGGACCGAAGCCGCGTGCGCGGCCTGCCGCGCGTGGGCTGAGGAGGCGCAGCGGTGGGCACCGGGGACCTGCTCGACGTCATCCTCGTGCTGGTCGCCCTGGCGTTCGCCCTGAGCGGCTACCGGCAGGGCTTCATCGTCGGCATCCTCTCCTTCGCCGGGTTCATCGCGGGCGGGGTCCTCGGGGCGAAGTTCAGTCCCGATCTGCACTCGGCCATCGGCCCGTCGTTCAACGCGGCGCTGTTCGGTCTCATCACGGTCTTCGTCTTCGCCTCGGTCGGCCAGCTCGCGGCCACCGCCGCCGGTGCGGCCGTCCGCCAGCAGATCCGCTGGCGCCCGGTGCGGCTGGCCGACCATGCCGGCGGGGCGATGATCAGCACGGTCTCCGTGCTGCTCGTCGCGTGGCTCGTCGGTACCGCGCTGGCGCACAGCAACCTGAGCTCGGTCTCCAAGCAGGTGCGCCACTCCGCGATCCTGGGCGCGATCGACGACGTGATGCCCGACTCGGCCCGCACGTGGTTCTCGGGCTTCCGGCGGATGCTCGACACCAGCGGCTTCCCGCAGGTGTTCGGCGCGCTCGGCCCGGAGCGCATCGTCAACGTGCCGCCGCCGGACCCCGCGATCGCCAACAGCCAGGCGGTGCGCGTCGCCCGCCCGGACATCGTGAAGATCATCGGCGTCGCGCGCTCCTGCTCGCGCCAGCTCGAGGGCAGCGGTTTCGTCTACGCCCCCGAGCGGGTGATGACCAATGCGCACGTGGTCGCCGGGGTGAGCGACCCCCAGGTGTCGACGGTCTCGGGGCGCACCTACGACTCGCGCGTCGTGCTCTACGACCCGCACACCGACGTCGCGGTGCTCTACGTGCCCGGGCTCGACAACTCGCCGCTGCACTTCACCGGCCCGGCCTCGACCGGCCAGAGCGCGGTCGTCGCCGGCTACCCGGAGAACGGCCCGTTCACCGCGGTGGCGGCGCGCATCCGCACCCGCCAGACCGCGCGGGGCCCGGACATCTACCAGAGCTCGCAGGTGACGCGCGAGATCTACTCGATCTACGCGCGCGTCCTGCCGGGCAACTCGGGCGGCCCGCTGCTGGCTCCTGACGGTGGGGTCTACGGCGTCGTGTTCGCGGCGGCGGTCGACGACTCCAACACCGGCTACGCGCTGACGGCCGGGCAGGTCGCGGGGGATGCGCGGGCAGGCCAGCACGCGACGGCCCAGGTCGGCACCGGGGCCTGCGACTAGGGCCGGTCGCCTTAGGAGATCGTGCGGCTCTCGACCAGCGCCTTGAGGCGCTGCAGCGTCGCTTCCATCGAGGTCGCGTTGCGCTTGGGGATGCCGATGGCCTCGTAGACCGCGCCGGCCAGCGCCGGCTCCCAGTCGAACGTCTCGACGACCCGCGTGGCCGGGGCACCCCCGTCGCTGACGGGCGTCAGCTCGTAGCGCCACACGTGCCGGCCGAGATGGCGCCAGGCGATCGCGCGGTCCTCGTCGTACTCCACGACCTGGTTGCCGATCAGGTAGGGGACGCCCATCCGCATCCGCATCCGGAACCGCGCGCCGAGGTAGAGCCGCGGCGGCCCGCTCACCGCGCCCTTGACGGTCTCCGAGCCGTCGATGAGCTGGTGCTGCGTCGGGTCGGCGAGCACGTCGAAGACCGCCGAAGCCGGGGCGTTGACAACGATCTCGCGGGACACCGACTTCGCCATGCCCGCACCCTAACCAGCGGTCTTGCGGTAGCAGAGATCGGTGTCCCAGCGGGCGAAACCCAGCTCCTCGTAGATGCCGATGGCGGGGGTGTTGGTCTCGTCGACGTACAGCATCACCTGCGACAGGCCGCGGGCCCGCAGGTGCCGCAGGCCGACGAGGGTGAGCGCCGGCCCGAGCCGCTTGCCCTGCATCGACGGGTCGACGCCGACGACGTAGACCTCGCCGATCGGTTCGTGGTGGTGGCTGCCGTCGGCGCCGTGCACCTTCGTCCAGTGGAAGCCGACGAGGTCGTCGCCGTGCTCGGCGAGGAAGAAGCCGGAGGCGTCGAACCACGGTTCGCGCTCCCGCAGGCGCAGGTCCTCGATCGTCCACGTGCCCTGCTCGGGGTGCTCGGCGAACGCCCGCGCGTTGACCGCCACCCAGCCCTCCTCGTCGCGCCCGACGACGAACGTGCGGATCGTGATGCCGGCCGGCAGCCGGGGCTCGGGCAGCGGCGCGTAGAGCGAGCGGCGCATCTGCCACAGCACCCGGTCCTGCCGGAAGCCCAGCTTCCCGGCGAGGGCGCGGGCAGCGTCTCCCTCCCCGTGGGCCCACAGCCGCAGGTTGCCGCCGCTCTCGTCGAGGAGCGCGTCGACCAGTGCCCGTCCGTGCCCGCGGCGGCGGGCGTGCGGCGCCACCGTGAGCTCGGCGCTGGGGCCTTCGACGGGGTCGCTCACGTCGAGGTGGGCGTAGCCGACCAGCTCGTCGCCGTCGTACTGCAGGAAGTTGCGCGTGGGGTCGTCGCCGCCGTGGCGCAGGTGCAGCATCACGTGCTCGGACAGGGGGCGTACGCCGTCGGCGTCGGTCACCGCGTCGACGAGCCGGGTGACCGCGCGGACCTGCTCGGGGTCCAGGCGGTCGAGACGCTCGATGCGGGACCCCATGCGCCGGAGCCTAACGGGACCGGCCGGGCGCCCTTTCCGGCGCTTGTTCGAGGCCCTCGGCCGGCGCGGTCGCGGCGACGAACTTGTAGCCGACGTTGCGGACAGTGCCGATCAGTGCCTCGTGCTCGGGCCCGAGCTTGGCCCGCAACCGTCGGACGTGGACGTCGACGGTGCGGGTGCCGCCGTAGTAGTCGTAGCCCCAGACCTCTTGCAGCAGCTGCTCGCGGGTGAAGACCCGGCCCGGGTGCTGGGCGAGGAACTTCAGCAGCTCGAACTCCTTGAACGTGAGGTCGAGCGGCTCGGCGCGCAGCCGTGCGGTGTAGGTCGACTCGTCGATCGAGAGCTCGCCGTTGCGGATCTCGGTGCTCGGTGTGACGGCGGTGGTCGCGCGGCGGCCTGCCGCCAGCCGCAACCGTGCCTCGAACTCCGCCGGGCCGACCGACTCGAGCACCACGTCGTCGACGCCCCACTCCGCAGTGAGCGCGGCGAGCCCGCCCTCGGTGACGACGGCGAGGACCGGCGCCGTGGTACCGGTCGTCTGCAGCAGCCGGCACAGCCCCCTGGCGGCGTGCAGGTCGCGGCGGGCGTCGACGAACAGCGCATCGGCGGGTGGGGCGTCGAGGAGCGCGACCGGCTCCAGCGGCAGCACGCGGACGTCGTGCAGCAGCAGGTCGAGCACGGGCAGCACGGAGTTGGCGGTGCCCGGCGCGTTGGTGAGGAGCAGCAGTCGGGCCACGTCTCCGCCTTCCGCGGGTCACCACGAGAATAGGTGCATGAGGGGCACGATCCGGTACTGGGCGGCGGCGAAAGCTGCCGCCGGTGTCGCCGAGGAGCCCTACGACGGGATCACGCTGGCGGACGCGCTGGACGCGGCACGGACCCGCCACCCGGAGCGCCTGCCCCAGGTGCTGGAGCGTTGCTCGTTCATCGTCGACGGGGTGCCGGTGGGCGCGCGGGCGCACGACGCCGTCGCCCTGCACGACGGTGGTGTCGTCGAGGTGCTGCCCCCGTTCGCCGGTGGCGCCGAGGTGGTGCTGCCCGACACCGGCGGCCGGCCGCTGCTGACGGGGCTCGTGACGGCCCTGCTCGCCGGGGTGCTGATGGCGGCCGCGCACGCGACCGCGGCGGTGCTCGCGATCGTCGTGCTGGTGGTCCAGGTGCTGCTGACGCTTGCGTGGCTCGCTGCGCTGGGCGCGGCCGGCGGGCTCGGCGCCTTTGCCGTGGTCGCGGCGGCGGCGGTGGCGGCCGACGCGGCGCTCGTGGCCGCCGGAGGCGCGCGCGTCGACGACCTCGTGGGTGTCGTGGGCATCGCCATGGCGGGCTCGCTGCTGCACCAGGTCGCCCGGCGGCGCCGCAGCAAGGTCACGCTGTCGGTCGCGGCGACGATGTCGGCCGTGGTGCTGGCCGTGGCGGCGGCGACCTACGTCGCGCTGCGCTCCGGGGTGGACGGCCGGGCGGCGGTCGCTGCGGGTCTCGCGGGTGTGGGGGCGGCGGTGCTGGTCGCCCGGCTCGTCGATGCGGTGCTGCCCCGGCCGATCGCGGTGCCGCGGGGCAGCCGTGGCTGGCCGGGGTTGCTGCTCGGGGTCGCGGCGGCTTTCGGCGCGGGGCTCGCCTACGGCGCGCTGGTCGGCGGCATCCAGACGTCCGACGCGTGGGCGATCGCGCTGGCCGCCGGGGCGGTGGGGCTGGCCGCGGACCTGGCCGTCGACGCCGGTGCGATCGGGGTGACGCTCGAGGGCGACACCCGCCAGCGGTCCGCGCTGGTGCCGACGGCCATGTTCCTGCCCCTGGCGCTCGCGGCGCCGGCCGCCTACGTGACCGGCCGCATCCTGCTCGGCTGACGGCGGGAACATCGGACGATGTGTCGGGGTTGGAGCGGTTGATGACCGGGCTGATCGTGTTGGTGGGCGTGCTCGTCGTGGCGACGGCGTACGGCGTGCTGGCTCGCCGTCGCAGCGGTCGGGTCCGCACTCCCGCCGACACCGGCGAGCGGCTGACCGCGGCGGAGGTCGGCGAGCAGTTGGGCGACCGCGCGACGCTGGTGCAGTTCTCCAGCGCGTTCTGCGCGCCGTGCCGGGCGACGAGGGTGATCCTGGCCGACGTAGCAGCCCACGCCGAGGGCGTGGCACACGTCGAGATCGACGCCGAGTCGCACCTCGACCTGGTGCGCCGCCTCCACATCATGAAGACGCCGACCACGCTCGTGCTCGACGCCGAAGGCCGGGTGCGCGGGCGGGCCAGCGGGCAGCCGCGCCGCGAGCAGGTGCTGGCGGCGCTGACCCCGCTTGCGGTGACAAGCAACGGCTCCGTATCGTGATCGGTATGCAGTTCCCGGCAGATGCGCTCCTCTGGAGCCGGCGCGCGGTCGACCTGTGCCGCGTGGCCACCTGCCTCTGTCTCTCCTGACCTTCCTCTTCCCGGATCGTCTCAGTCTTCTCAGGAGAGTCCTGCCATGCGCGTGGACCCGCGCGGCCCCCGGTTCGCGGCCGCTGTTACCACCGTGGTGCTGGCCGTCGTGCTGCTGACCGGCAGCGGCTGGCTGCTGCTCGCGCAGCTGTTCGTGTTCGGCGCCGGTGCGGTCGGCAAGTCGCCGTACGGCGAGGTCTTCCGCCGCTGGATCCGGCCGCGGCTGACACCGCCGGCCCACATGGAGGACGCCGCCCCGCCGCGGTTCGCCCAGAAGGTCGGGTTCGGTTTCGCCCTCGTCGGCACCGTCGGCTTCCTCGGTGGCGTGGCGTGGCTGGGCGTCGTCGCGACGGCGTTCGCACTCGCCGCTGCGTTTCTCAACGCGGCCTTCGGCTTCTGCCTGGGCTGCGAGATGTACTTGCTCATTCGTCGCACCACCCACAGAGGAGTAACTGCATGAGCCGTCAGGACGCGCTGGTCGATGCCGACTGGGTCGAGCAGCATCTGAAGGACGACAACGTCGTCCTCGTCGAGGTCGACGAGGACGTGTCCGCCTACGACGGCGGCCACATCCCGGGTGCCGTCCGGGTCGATTGGAAGCAGGACCTGCAGGACCCGGTCCGCCGTGACTTCGTCACCAAGGAGCAGTTCGAGCAGCTGCTGTCGCAGAAGGGGATCAGCAACGACGACACGGTCGTGCTGTACGGCGGCAACAACAACTGGTTCGCGGCCTACGCCTACTGGTACTTCCGCTACTACGGCCACAAGGACGTCAAGCTCCTCGACGGCGGTCGCAAGAAGTGGGAGCTCGACTCTCGCGAGATGACGACCGACGTGCCGCAGCGGCCGAAGACGTCGTACTCCGCGAAGAAGCCCAACGAGGACATCCGCGCCTACCGCGACGAGGTCGTCAAGGCGATCGGCAAGAAGAACCTCATCGACGTCCGCTCGCCCGACGAGTTCAGCGGCAAGCTGCTCGCGCCGGCACACCTGCCGCAGGAGCAGTCGCAGCGGGCCGGCCACGTCGCGTCGGCGGTCAACATCCCGTGGTCGAAGGCGGCCAACGAGGACGGCACCTTCAAGTCCGACGACGAGCTGAAGTCGCTCTACGGCGGCGCGGGAGTCGACTTCGGCAAGGACACCATCGCCTACTGCCGCATCGGCGAGCGCTCGGCGCACACGTGGTTCGTGATGCACGAGATCCTCGGCCAGAAGAACGTCAAGAACTACGACGGCTCGTGGACCGAGTACGGCTCCCTGGTCGGCGTACCGATCGAGAAGGACGTCTGAGCATGTGTGGAGCACCTGCCCAGAACCTGGACAGGTCCGGCATCCCTGACGGCGAGACCGTCGTGCAGGGCCGCGTGGTCCGCGACGGGCAGCCCGTGACCGGTGCCTACGTGCGGCTGCTCGGGGAGTCCGACGAGTTCACCGCCGAGGTGGTGACCTCCGCGGCCGGCGTGTTCCGGTTCTTCGTGAAGCCCGGATCGTGGACCCTGCGCGTCCTCGCGCCGGGCAGTCTGTCGGGTACGGCGAAGGTTTCGGTCTCCGAGGGCGACGTCGAGGAGACCGAGATCTCGGTGGCCTAGCCGCTACCGAGGTGGAACGGCGAGCAACGCGGCACGTTGGCCTTGTCGGCTGCCGCGTTGGCGCCGTTCACCATGTCGCGGAACTCCACCGCCGTGGCCGTGAAGCCCTTCGCGTCGGACTTGCGCGCGGTTTCGATCTGCTGGCGGTAGGTCGCGATGTAGCGGTCGAACTGCGCGAGGAAGCGGTCCCAGACCTTGCGCCCGCTGTCCGGCTCGCCGAGGGCGTGCAGCTGCGTCTGCAGCATGTGCGCGACCGGCCACCCGTTCGCCGTGTAGAAGGCGCCGATCGCCGGCAGCTTGGCGACGTCGGGCTTCATCGGGTTGAAGTCCGGATACGGGAAGCGCTTCTGCGGCGCCTTGCTGGCGCTGACGCAGGTGCCGGTCGCCTTGTCGGTGAACGCCTGTGACGGGTAGCCGCCATCGTGGTTGCCGCAGGCGCTGAGGGCGAGCAGCAGCGCAACCGCGGGGAGGAGCCGGCGCATGCCCGGGATGTTCGGCGTACGCCGGTTTGTCCCTGCCTGACCGTCAGAAGATCGCGTAGCCGCCGTCGATCACGAACGTGTCGCCGGTGTGGTAGGAGCTGAGGCTGCTCGCGAGGTAGACGGCGATCCCGGCGAAGTCCTCGGGCTCGCCCCAACGGCGGGCCGGCACCCGCTTGAGCACCTTCTCGTTGAAGGCCGGGGAGTCGAGGATGCCGTCGGTCATCGGCGTCTCGATCCAGCCGGGCAGGATCGAGTTGGCGCGGATCTGGTGGCGGGCCAGCTCGACGGCCAGCGCCCTGATCATCGAGATGAGGCCGCCCTTGGTGGCCGCGTAGTGCTCGCCGCGCGGCTGTCCCTCGATGGCCGCGAGCGACGCGGTGCCGACGAGCGAGCCGCCCTCGCCGCGCTCGACCATGTGCCGGGCGGCGGCGCGGAACGTGTAGAACGCGCCGTCGAGGTTGACCCGCAGCACGCGGTGCCACTCCTCGCTGCTCATCTGCATCACCGAGGGGGCCATCCCGCCGACGCCGGCGTTGGCGAAGCACGAGTCGACCTTGCCGAGCCGGTCGACGGTCTGGGCGAACGCCTCGTCGACCGCCTTCTCGTCACCGACGTCGCAGCGCAGCGCGATGACGCGGGTGCCGTGCTGCTGCAGCGAGTCGAGGGCGGCGGCGTTCTTGGCCTCGTTGGTGCCCCAGATGGCGACGTCGGCGCCGCACTGCGCGAGGCCGGCGGCCATGCCGAGCCCGATGCCGCTGTTGCCGCCGGTGACGAGCGCGACGTGGCCGGAGAGGTCGAAGAGTGCCATGGGCCGCGACCCTACCCGCGGGTCAGGCGCCGAGCGCGAGCCACTCCCGCAGGCCGACGACGCCGGTGGCCGGCAAACCGCGCGACTGCTGGTAGGCGAGCACCGCGGCCTTGGTCGCCGGGCCGAACTGCCCGTCGACGGGTTGCGCGCCGACGACCTGCTGCAGGGCGCTGACCGCGGGCCCGGTCGAGCCGACCTGCAGCGTCATCGTGCGGTAGGGGTCGAGCAGCGCTGCGCGCATCAACGCTCGCCAGGTGATGGCGTCGACGATGCCGGTGGGGTTGATGCGGTGCGCGGACTGGAACTTCTGCACCGCGCCCTGCGTCTGGGGGCCGAAGGCACCGTCGGCGGTCACCTGCAGCGCCTTCTGCAGCGCGACGACCGGAGCACCCGACGACCCGACCTGCAGGGTGGTCGTGCTGTAGGGCTGGAGCGCCGCCGGGCCGCCGGCGATGTACGGCGGCAACGCAGGCGCCGGGGCGGTCAGGGGCGGCGGCGCCGGGCGGGAGTGCACGGGGCGGGAGGCGTAGGGGGCGGGGCGCGGGCGTTGCCAGTCGCGGCGCGGCTCGGTCATCGGCGTGCTGGCCGTGCCGGGCGCGGGTGCCGGCGGCGTGCTCGGTGCGGGTGTGGGCGCCGGGACGGGGCTCGGCGCGGGTGCCGGTTGGCCGAGCAGCGCCCGCCAGGTGGCCACGTCGGTGACGCCGCTGGCGGGGATGCCCTTCTTGGTCTGCCAGGCCTGGAGCGCGCTGGCCGTGCCGGGGCCGAACGCGCCGTCGGCGGTCGTGCCGATTGCCTGCTGGACGGCGGTCACGGCCGGGCCGGAGCTGCCCTGCCGCAGGATGACGCCGCTCCAGGTGCGCAGCGCAGCGAGGTAGGCGGGGGCGCCGGCGGGCATGGGGCCGAACGACGTGGTGACCCGCGGGCACGCAGTCGGGTTGGGCGTGCCGTCGTCCTGCGGCGCGAACGACAGGCCCTCCACCTTGCAGGGGCCGTAGTCGACGGGGGCGACCGTGCCGGTCCAGTACGAGGTGCGCTTCTGCGCGCCGGCCCAGCTGAACGAGAAGTGCACGTGGCTTGTGTGCGGGTCGACACCGCTGTAGGCGCGCCAGCCGTCGGAGAGCCGGTAGGTGCCGAGGATCTTGCGGTCCCAGATGATGTACATGATCCCTAACCGGCGGGCCATGGCCGCCTGGTTGCCCGCGGCGTCGGGCTTGAGCAGCCAGTCGAGGAGCGCGTTGACCTCGGCGACCTGGCCCGGGTTGCTGGCGCTCATCTTCCAGTCGAACGCGCGCCCCTCGTGGTGCTCGCTCACGTCGCCGGGGATGCACGCCGTCGAGATGCCGTAGCTGCCGCTGTCCTTGTATGTCGCCATGAGCAGGTTGGCGAACGCCTGCACGCCGGGCTTGTCCGCTGGGTCGCACGAGTCCTGTGGCACGTAGGGCTGGAGGGGCTCTATTGCTGCAGGCAGGTTGGCGGGCACCGGCGGGGTCGGCAACGTTGCGGCCGGCTGGTTGGTGACCGTGGTGTCGGCGTACGCCGCAGTGCCACCGAGCGCCGTGACGCCGGCGAGCGCAGCGGTCGCCAGCGCGCCCGCGAAGCGTGACCGGTGTGACAGGTGAGAAAGCGGCATAGAGGTGGTCTCGGCTGAGCCGGCTGCCGCCTTGACCGTTAACCCGAACGGGTGAGCAACTTCTTTCTCCGGCGATGCGTGGGGGCAGTCCCCTGGTCACGGCGCGATGCACGGGACTAGTCCGCGGCGGCGGGCCGCCGCCCGGGCCTGCGAAGCCGTCTGACCGCCATGTTTCGACATGGTCGGATTTCGGTCGCCCGGATGCCGCCGGCAATTAGTCATCACGGGCCATGTGGTTCCGCGTGACTACGTCGATCTAGTACCTGACAACGATCGACCGGGCCCGAAGTAGCGGGCCGGCCTAGTCCCCAGGAGGGGCACATGCGCAGGACCATCGCTCTTTCTGCCGTCGCGGCACTGACCGCGGGCCTGGGGCTCATCGCCGCGGGCCCGGCCAGTGCAGCCGACACGAACGTAACGTTCACCATCACCGGTGGCGGGCTGAGCATCACTGCTCCCGCCGGCCCCGTGACGCTCACGCCGACCGCCGTGCTCGGCGCGACCGGGACGACCGTCTCGGGCCCGCTCGGCAGCACGACCGTCACTGACACGCGCGGCCTTGCCCTAGGCGGCTGGCAGGTCCTCATGACGTCGACGGACTTCACCGACGGCGGATCGCCGGCTCACACCATCTCCGCGACGAACGCCACGGTGGCGGTCACGCGCTGCCCCTGCTGCAGGTCGACCGACGACGGGCTGACCGTGACCCACCGCGTCAGCTCGCTCTCCGTGCGACCTGCCGCGGGGATGAACGAGCCTTTGGCGATGCTCGCCGCGTCGGC
>DASSKL010000064.1 GCA_035690485.1 Mycobacteriales bacterium
CGTCGGCCTCGCGAAGGAGGGCGGCGAGACCGCGGCGCTGCTCCGCGAGGTCGGCGCGACGGCCGATGCGCTGCTCGGTGCCTTCACCCAGGTGCGCGGGCACCAGCGCGTCACCACCCCGGACCCCGAGTCGACCTACCAGGCCCTGGAGAAGTACGGCCGCGACCTGACGCAGGAAGCGAGCGACGGCAAGCTCGACCCGGTCATCGGCCGCGACTCCGAGATCCGCCGGGTGGTGCAGGTGCTGTCCCGGCGTACCAAGAACAACCCCGTCCTCATCGGCGAGCCCGGGGTCGGCAAGACGGCCGTGGTCGAGGGGCTGGCGCAGCGCATCGTCGCCGGCGACGTGCCGGAGTCCTTGCGGGGCAAGCGTTTGATCGCTCTCGACTTGGGCGCGATGCTCGCCGGGGCGAAGTACCGCGGCGAGTTCGAGGAGCGGCTCAAGGCGGTGCTCGAGGAGATCAAGTCGTCCGAGGGGCAGGTCGTCACCTTCATCGACGAGCTGCACACGGTTGTCGGCGCCGGCGCGGCCGAGGGCGCCATGGACGCCGGCAACATGCTCAAGCCGATGCTCGCCCGCGGCGAGCTGCGGATGGTCGGCGCGACCACGCTCGACGAGTACCGCGAGCACATCGAGAAAGACCCCGCGCTCGAGCGGCGCTTCCAGCAGGTCTACGTCGGCGAGCCGAGCGTCGAGGACACGATCGGCATCCTGCGCGGGCTGAAGGGCCGCTACGAGGCGCACCACCAGGTGCAGATCAGCGACGCTGCCCTCGTCGCTGCCGCGACGCTGTCAGACCGCTACATCACCGCGCGTTTCCTGCCCGACAAGGCGATCGACCTCGTCGACGAGGCAGCCAGCCGGTTGCGCATGGAGATCGACTCCAAGCCGGTCGAGATCGACGAGCTCCAGCGGCAGGTCGACCGGATGCGCATGGAGGAGATGGCCCTCGCCCGCGAGGACGACCCGGCCAGCCGCGACCGGCTGGAGCGGCTGCGCGCCGAGCTCGCCGACAAGCAGGAGCAGCTGTCCGCGCTGAATGCCCGCTGGGAAAGGGAGAAGGGCGGTCTCAACCGGGTCGGCGAGCTGAAGAAGCGCCTCGACGACCTGCGCACCGAGGCCGAGCGCGCCCAACGCGACGGCGACTTCGAGGCGGCCAGCCGGCTGCTCTACGCCGAGATCCCGGCGGCGCAGCACGAGCTCGACGAGGCAGCGGCCGCCGACCAGGCGCGCGCAGCCGAGGCGATGGTGAAGGAGGAGGTCGGCCCCGACGACGTCGCCGAGGTCGTCTCGGCCTGGACGGGCATCCCCGCCGGCCGGCTGCTCGAGGGCGAGACGGCGAAGCTGCTGCGGATGGAGGACGAGCTCGGCAAGCGGCTGATCGGCCAGTCCGAGGCCGTGCGCGCGGTCTCCGACGCCGTACGCCGTGCCCGCTCCGGCATCTCCGACCCGGACCGACCGACCGGCTCGTTCCTCTTCCTCGGCCCCACCGGCGTCGGCAAGACCGAGCTGGCCAAGGCGCTCGCCGACTTCCTGTTCGACGACGAGCGCGCGATGGTGCGCATCGACATGAGCGAGTACGGCGAGAAGCACTCGGTGGCCCGGCTCGTCGGCGCCCCGCCCGGATACGTGGGCTACGAGGAGGGCGGCCAGCTGACCGAAGCGGTGCGCCGCCGGCCCTACACCGTCGTACTCCTCGACGAGGTCGAGAAGGCGCACCCGGACGTCTTCGACGTGCTGCTGCAGGTGCTCGACGACGGCCGGCTGACCGACGGTCAGGGCCGCACGGTCGACTTCCGCAACACGATCCTGATCCTCACGTCGAACCTCGGGTCGGTCTACGTCAACGACCCGGCACTGTCCGAGGAGCAGAAGCGCGAGGCGGTCCTGCGGGTCGTGCGCGAGCAGTTCAAGCCGGAGTTCCTGAACCGCCTCGACGACGTCGTGGTGTTCTCCTCGCTCGGTATGGAGGAGCTGACCCGCATCGTCGACCTGCAGGTCGACCGGCTCGCGCGCCGGCTCGCCGAACGGCGGCTCACCCTCGAGGTCACGCCCGCTGCGCGCGAGTGGTTGGCGCTCACCGGCTACGACCCGGTCTACGGCGCGCGGCCGCTGCGCCGGCTCGTGCAGTCGGCGATCGGCGACCAGCTCGCCCGGGCGCTGCTCGCCGGTCAGGTCCGAGACGGAGACGACGTCACCGTCGACGTGGCCGACGGCCGCGACAGCCTGGTCGTGACCGCGACGAGGCGGGAGCCCGCGATCACGGGCTGAGCCTCGCGACACGACCTGTGACCCGCGTGACAGCAGGAGATCGCCGCTCGACGGCGAAGCCGATGGATGACCCCTGGGATCGGGCGTCTCGAGCGACGGCCGGGCCCGGGGGATTCCACTGCACTTTGCCTGCATCGGAGCGCGCCAGATGCGTCACGCACGGGTCCTCGCCCTAGGTCTTGCCGGTGTCACCGCCGTCGCGATCACCATCCCCGCCCTCGCCGCCGCCGGCGGCAGCAGCGCGGTGACGGTGCCGACGGCGGACAAGACCGTCACCTACACGTGGAAGGGCACGATCCCGCCAGGCAGCGACCCGAGCAGCGACTGCACGGTGACCGCCCCGGCCACCGCCGACCAGCACACGATCGCGATCGCCGTGCCGGTCGGCCGCTACGACACCACGGCGTCGCAGGCGACCTTCTCGATTAGCTGGACGCCGACGGCGGGCGACGAGAACACCGCCGACGAGATCATCACGGTGCTCGACCCGAAGGGTCAGGAGATCGGCAGCGGCGACACGTCGAGCACGACCGAGCAGGTCAGCACCGTCAACCCCGCGGCCGGCACCTACACGGTGCAGGCGTGCGGGTTCGTCAACGCGGCACCCCAGGCCTACGTCGGCAAGCTGACGATCACCTCGAAGGCCATGCAGCGCCAGCAGCGGTGGGCCGCCGGCGGCATCACCGCCACCCGGGAGACGGTGGCCGACCCGTTCCGGCTGGGCACCGAGCCGACCACCGAGATCTCACCCGCCGACGGCACGGTCTACGAGTCGCAGATCTTCGGCTTCTCGACCACGCAGTCGTTCCTGCAGCGAAGCGTCGACGGTGGGTCGACGTTCCAGACGCTCAGCGCCGTCCCCGGCGTCGGCAAGCTCGACCAGTGCACCGGCGGCGGCGACAGCGCGCTGGCGACCGACCACTACAGCGGCGACCTCTGGATGATCGATCTCGGTGGCGCCCCCGAGGTGCCCGCGCGGGTCAGCCACGACCACGGGACGACGTGGGCGAGCAACTGCGAGGCCAACTTCCACGACGGCGCCAACTACTTCACCGACCGGCAGTGGCTGAGCCGCGACGACCGGCACCAGCGGATGCTCTACATCTACCGCGACGGCGTGACCCAGGCCCCGGTCGGCAAGGTCGGCAGTGTCGACGTCACCCGGCAGTCCTACGGCGAGTACATCAAGGCCGCGCCGCTGCCCACGAAGGCCGGCACCGCGGGCGCGCCGCAGATCACCTTCGGCACCCTCTGCACCCAGGCCGGGCTGGCCACCCCGTGCGTCACCGACGTCGAGATCGCGGGCCCGCCCGCGACAGACAACACCGCGTCCAGCCCGCACTACGGCACCACCTACCTGCCGATCGAGACCGCCGGCGGGCTGCGCCTCGTCGTCATCGGCGCCGGCAGCAAGCCCGACTCCGTCAGCGAGTCCAGCGTGCTCAAGGACCAGCACCAGGTGCTGTTCCCCTGGGTGACGGTCGACCGGGCGGGCACCGCGTACCTGGTCTGGACCGACGCCAAGACCTTCCAGGTGCGCTACGCGTTCACCTCCGACGCGGGCCGGCACTGGAGCGCCCCGGTGACCGTCAACGGCGCCCCGGCCGCGGTGACCGTCATGCCGACGGCCATCGCAGGCGACTCGGGCCGGCTCGACATCGCCTTCTACGGCTCGCCGAAGAGCGACAACCCGACGACCAACTACGGGCCGTGGTACGTCTACCTCGCGCAGACCCTCAACGCGACGTCGGCGCACCCGACCTTCGCCCAGGCGCAGATGAGCGACCGGCCCAACCACATCGACCCGGTCTGCCTGTCCGGCCTCGGCTGCACCCTGTCGACCGGCCCGGCCGGTGACCGCGAGCTCGGCGACTTCTTCACGGTGACCGCCGACAAGGCAGGGCGGGCGATGATCAGCTTCGCCGACGGCGACAACCAGCTCGGCAACGAGGTGGTCAACGGCCCGGCCGCCGCGCCGTCCTTCGCCCACTTCGTCCGGCAGGCCACCGGCCCGAGCCTCTACGTGAGCGTCGGCCAGGTGCCGGCGCTGCCGACCCCGACCAACGGAGTCCGCGCGAGCGGGCACCACACCACGGTGCCGGCGCTGCAGGTGCTCGACAGCAGCACGGCGTACGACGGCAAGGGCAACCTCGTCGTGCGGCTGCACGTCCGCAACGCCGACCCGTCAGGTGTCCCGGCGGCGACCGGCATGCCGGTGGCCACCTACCTCACGCGGTTCGTCCAGCACGACGGCGTCTACGCGGTCGCGGCCGAGTGGGACGGCGGCCAGTGGCGCTACTTCGCCGGCCCGGCGCAGCCCGTGACCGACGGGCTTGCCATCAAGTACGCCTACTACCCGGCGACGAGCTCGGTGACCGGCAGCGTCGACCCGAAGACCGGCACGATCACGGTGACGGTGCCTCTCTCGGCAGTCGGCAGCCCGAAGCAGGGAGCGCCGCTCTACTCGGTCACGTCCTACGCGCTCGTCCACCTGCTGCCGACGCTGCCCACTCCGCCGGGTGCCAGCTACACCGACTTCCCGCAGATTGCCGACGTGCTGCCGTCCTACAACGTGGAGCCCGCCCGCCGGTAGCCTGCGGCCGTGTCCCGCGACCGACTGCTGGAGCAGATCCGTGACCACGCCGTCGTCCACGGCAAAGTGGTGCTCTCCAGCGGCCGCGAGGCCGACTACTACGTCGACCTGCGCCGGGTGACGTTGTCGGGTGCGGCCGCACCGCTGGTCGGTCAGGTCATGCTCGACGTGACGAGCGAGTGGTCCTTCGACGCGGTCGGCGGGCTCACCCTCGGGGCCGATCCGGTGGCCGCCGCGATGATGCACGCGGCCGCCGCGCGGGGGCGCGCGCTCGACGCGTTCGTGGTGCGCAAGGAGGGCAAGGCGCACGGTCTGCAGCGCCGGATCGAGGGGCCCGACGTCGCCGGGCGACGGGTGCTCGCCGTCGAGGACACCTCGACCACCGGCGGCTCCGTCCTCACCGCCGTCGAGGCGTTGCGCGAGGCGGGGGCCGAGGTCGTCGGCGTCGCGGTCGTCGTCGAGCGGGGCGCGGAGGAGGCGGTGCGCGCGGCCGGGCTCGACTACCGCTACGCGTTCACGCTGAAAGACCTCGGCCTGGACTGAGTTTCTGGCCGATCTCGAGACGGAGACCGACGAGCAGCTCGAGCGTCTCTACGGGTCAGGCGGCGAGGCCGCAGCAGGGGCACGATGCCGCGGCGGCCGCTGCCTGTCCTGGTGCCGGCAGCACGCGCAGGCCACCGCAGCGGGCGACCGGGCAGCTGGCGACGTCGACGTCCTGGCTGATGTGCACCATCTCCGGTGCGGGTCGTTGTGCCGGCAGCCGCACGGGTTGCCACTGGAGCCGGATCCCCGGCGGCGGCCCGGGGACGATCGTCAGCTCCGGCGGCCCGGCAGCGGCGACGCCGGCGGCAGCGGCGGGAACGGGGGCGCCGGGCAGAGCGGTGCCGTGCACGCCCGGCGAGGTCGTCAGCCGGGCCCAGGACGGTGCGAGTGGGCCGCCCATCGGCGTGTGCCGCCAGGACTGCAGAGCGCGGCGGGCGCGGCTCGCGGATGCCGGGAGCAGGATCACTCCGCGGTGCGTCTCGACTGCGCGCAGTCGCCGACCACCGACCCGGGCCACCAGCGAGGGGACGTGGCAGGCGCCGTCCCACCAGTGAGAGGTGAATGACAGCACGCGTGGGCTGCTGGAGGGGAGCGCCGCGACCAGGCGGCGCCTGGTCAGGCGGTCGCGCACATCGGTGGCGGCATCGGTCATGCGACCGATGATCCGCCAGATCAGGCGTCCGGCCGGGATTCCGCGCCCGGAAGAGTGAGCGTGTCGTGATGGCGGGCCTTGCGCGTCTCGCGGGCGAGCTCGATCACGATGGGTATCAGCGACACGACGACGACCGCGAGCATGACGAGCTCGATGTGCTTGCTCAGGAACGACACCTGGCCGAGGAAGTAGCCGAGCAGCGTCACGCCGACCGTCCAGATGACGGCGCCGACGATGTTCCAGACGGCGAACACCGCCCGCGGCACTTCGACGATGCCGGCGAACGGGTTGAGCAGCGTGCGCACGGCGGGTACGAGCCGGGCCAGGACGATCGCCTTGCCCGGACCGAACCGCTCGAACATCGCCTCGGCGCGATCGACGTACTTGCGTTTGAACAACCGCGAGTCGGGCCGGTCGAACAACGGCGCGCCGGCCCGCCGCCCGATCTCGTAGCCGGTCTGGGCGCCGACGATCGCGCCGAACAGTGCGGCCGGAAGCAGGTAGCCGAGATGCAGGTGGACTCCGGCGATCCCACCTGAGGCGGCGAAACCGGCGACGAACAGCAGCGAGTCACCCGGCAGGAAGATGCCGAGCAGGATGCCGGTCTCGAGGAACAGCACGACCATGACGCCCAGCTCGCCGAACGTAGAGACGAGGTCCTGGGCACTCAGGATGTTGACGGCGAGCGGGTGCACGCCGACACGTTAGGGCACCTTCCTCTCAGATCGATCTGACGTCGACTCCGGCGGGTGCGTGCCTGGCGGCGACTACAGTCCGGCCATGCCCGAGCGCCTCGTCGTCATCGGCGGTGACGCCGCAGGGATGAGCGCGGCCTCGCAGGCCCGCCGGCGACGCGGTGCAGACGACTTGGAGATCGTCGCGTTCGAGCGCGGCCGGTACACGTCCTACTCCGCCTGCGGCATCCCCTACTGGGTGAGCGGCACCGTCGACGACGTGGCCGCGCTGGTGAGCCGCACGCCGGAGGCGTTCCGCCGCGACTGGGACATCGACGTGCGCACCCGCCACGAGGTCATCGGGATCGACCTCGACCGGCGCACGGTCACGGCTCGCGATCTCGAGGCCGGCCGTGACGTCATGGAGCCGTTCGACCAGCTGGTCTACGCGACCGGCTCGGTGCCGATGCGGCCGCCGATCGACGGGATCGACGCGGCGGGGGTCTACGGCGTGCAGACGCTGGACGACGGAGCGGCTCTGCGCGCCGCGCTGCACGACGACAGCACCCGCCGTGTCGTCGTGGTCGGCGGCGGTTACATCGGTCTCGAGATCGCCGAGGCGGCGCGCCTGTGCGACCTCGAGGTCACGGTCGTCAACCTGTCGCCGACGCCGATCGGCACGTTCGACCCGGATGTCGGCGAGTACGTCGCCGACGCGGTGCGCGGCATGGGCATCGAGCTGGTGCTCGGCGACGGGGCCGGGTGCATCGAGACCGACGCAGCCGGCCGGGCGGTCGCCGTCCACACCGCCTCCGGGCGGGTGCTTCCCGCCGACGTGGTGGTTCTCGGTCTCGGCGTACGCCCCAACGTCGCCCTCGCCGAGCAGGCCGGCATCCCGCTCGGCACCAGCGGCGGGGTGCGGGTCGACCGCCGGCAGCGGACGCTCGTCGACGGGGTGTGGTCGGCCGGCGACTGCTGTGAGTCCGTGCACCGGCTGTCCGGCGAGCGGGTCGTCGTCGCGCTCGGCACGCACGCCAACAAGCAGGGCCGAGTGGTCGGCATCAACATCGGTGGCGGCTACGCGACCTTCCCCGGCGTCATCGGCACCGCGGTCACGAAGGTGTGTGACCTCGAAGTGGCGCGCACCGGCCTGTCGGAGCAGGAGTGCCGGGAGGCGGGGCTGACGTTCGTCACGGCCTCGGTCGACTCGACGACCCGCGCCGGCTACTACCCCGGAGCCGCTCCCATCCGGGTCAAGCTGACCGCCGAGCGTCGCTCCGGCCGCCTGCTGGGTGCGCAGATCGTCGGGCGCGACGGTGCCGCCAAGCGCATCGACGTCCTCGCCGTCTGCTGCTGGAACGCGATGGCGGTCGACGAGGTGCTGGGTCTCGACCTGTCCTACGCCCCGCCGTTCGCCCCGGTGTGGGACCCCGTGCTGATCGCCGCACGCAAGGCGTGGGAGGCCGTCGAGGCCGACATTCGAGCGTGACGCGGCGGGGCATACTGACGGTTCCGGCCGGCCCACCCGCCCACGACGGAGGAGAGTCAGATGCCGATCGCCACGCCCGAGACCTACGCCGCGATGCTCGACCGCGCCAAGGAGCAGCGGTTCGCCTACCCGGCGATCAACGTGACGTCGTCGCAGACCCTCAACGCCGCGATCCGCGGCTTCGCCGAAGCGGGCAGCGACGGCATCGTCCAGGTGTCCACCGGGGGCGCCGAGTACCTGTCGGGCCCGACGGTCAAGGACATGGTGACCGGGTCGATCGCCCTCGCGGCCTACGCCCACGAGGTCGCCAAGAAGTACGACGTCAACATCGCGCTGCACACCGACCACTGCCCGAAGGACAAGCTCGACGGCTTCGTCCGGCCGCTGCTGGCCGCCTCGACCGAGCGGGTCAAGGCCGGCGGCACGCCGTGGTTCCAGTCGCACATGTGGGACGGCTCGGCCGTGCCGCTCGACGAGAACCTCCGGATCGCCGAGGAGCTCCTCGCGCAGTGCAAGGCCGCCCACGTCATCCTCGAGATCGAGGTCGGCGTCGTCGGTGGCGAGGAGGACGGTGTCGAGAACGCCATCAACGAGAAGCTGTACTCGACCCCCGAGGACGCCGTCGCCACCGTGCGCGCGCTCGGCTCGGGCGAGCAGGGGCGGTACCTGA
>DASSKL010000065.1 GCA_035690485.1 Mycobacteriales bacterium
GTTCTTCGGGAGCGCGTCGAACGAGCTGCACTCGGAGATGTCCTCCTGCCAGCCGTCGAAGTACTCGTACACCGGGCGGGCGTGGTGGAACTCCGACTGCGTCATCGGCATCTCGTCGTGCCGGACGCCGTCGATGTCGTAGCCCACGCACACCGGGACCCGGTCCCAGGCGCCGAGCACGTCGAGCTTGGTGAGGAAGAACTCGGTGAGGCCGTTGACCCGCGCGGCGTAGCGGGCGATCACCGCGTCGTACCAGCCGCAGCGCCGCGACCGGCCGGTCGTCACGCCGAACTCCCCACCGACGCTCCGCAGCCGCTCGCCGTCGTCGTCGAGCAGCTCGGTCGGGAACGGCCCCGAGCCGACCCGGGTCGTGTAGGCCTTGAGGATGCCGACGACCCGGGTGATCTTCGTCGGGCCGATGCCGGACCCCGAGCACGCGCCGCCGGCCGTCGGGTTGGACGAGGTGACGAACGGATAGCTGCCGTGGTCGACGTCGAGGAGCGTCCCCTGCGAACCCTCGAGCAGGACCACCCGGCCCTCGTCGAGGGCTCGGTTGAGCAGCAGCCCGGTGTCGGTCACGTGCCGGGCGAGCCGCTCGCCGTAGCCGACGTACTCCTCCAGCACCGCCCCCACGTCGATGGCACGGCGGTTGTAGACCTTGCTGAGCAGCTGGTTCTTCTCGCGCAGCACGAGTTCGAGCTTCTGGCGCAGGATCCCGGGGTCGAACAGGTCCTGCAGGCGCACGCCCATGCGGCCGACCTTGTCGCCGTACGCCGGTCCGATGCCCCGCCCGGTGGTGCCGATCTTCGCGGCGCCCAAGTAGCGCTCGGTGACCCGGTCGAGGGCGCGGTGGTGCGGCATGATCAGGTGCGCGTCGGCCGAGATCCGCAGCCGCTCGCAGGAGACGCCGCGCTCCTCCAGACCTTGCATCTCCTCGATCAGCACGCCCGGGTCTACGACGACACCGTTGCCGATGACCGGCGTGACCTCGGGCGCGAGCACGCCCGAGGGGATGAGGTGCAGCGCGAAGGAGATGCCGTCGGGCGTCACGACGGTGTGGCCGGCGTTGTTGCCACCCTGGTAGCGGACGACGTACTCCACCTTCGGGCGGGCGGCCTCCGCGCCGCTGCGCTTGACCCCGACACCGAGCAGGTCGGTGGCCTTGCCCTTGCCCTCGTCGCCCCACTGGGCGCCGACGAGCACGACTGCGGGCATGTGTGATCTCCGGAGTGAACGACGAAGGCCTGTCACCGCGGCAAGCGGACAGGCCTCTTGCGAAGGAAGATTACCCGAGCGGGCGCCGGATCGGCCAACGTCACCACGCGTAGGGTGCGGTCATGCCGCGTTTGCCCGGTCCCGCCGACGTCCTCCGGCTGCTGCAGGCGCAGACCGAAGCACTGGCTGCGCTGCCCGGCACGCTCGTCGCCCTCAACCGCTCGATCCGCGCTCTCTCGCGCGCGGTGGAGCACGCCGGGGAAACCATCGAGACCGTGCACCGGGTGGCCAACCGCGCCGACGAGCTGCTCACCGAGCTCGACGAGCCGCTGCGCGAGATGGGGCCGGCGCTGCGGCGGGCCGCCGCGCTGCTCAACGACCCGGCGGTCGAGAAGCTGCCGGACACCATCGACCGCCTCAACGACATCGCGCCGATCATCAAGGGCCTGACCGACACCCAGCAGAAGGTGGCGACCATCGCGGCCTCGACCGAGCGGATCATGGCGTTCGCGGACGACACCACGATGCGGCTGCAGTCCCTTCCGGGTGCGTCGCTGCTGCGCCGCCCGCGCCGCGACCTGCCGCCCGAGCCCTAGGCGGGCAGCTCGTCGCCGCCGGTCGACTCGCGCAGGAAGTCGCGGCAGCGGGCGGCTTCGTCGCCCTCGCCGATCGCCGCAGCAGCCCGGCCGAGCGTGGCCAACGCGCGCAGGAAACCCCGGTTGGGTTCGTGCTCCCACGGCACCGGACCGTGGCCCTTCCACCCGGCGCGACGCAGCTGGTCGAGGCCTCGGTGGTAGCCGGTGCGGGCGTAGGCGTAGCTCTCGACGTGAGCGCCGCGGTCGTAGGCCGCTTCCGCGAGCGTCGCCCACGCGGCACAGTGCGCCGGCCAGCGGGCGGCCACCTGCGCCGGATCGTCACCCCGAGCGAGCGCCTCCCGCGGCTCCGGCTGGTCCGGCAGAAGGGTCGGCGGCGGCCCGCTCAGCAGGTTCGCGTGCGTCACGTCAACCGCTGGCCCGCGGAGCGCAGATCCTCGCACGCTTGCACGACGCGCGCGGCCATCGACGTCTCGGCCGCCTTGCCGTAGGAGCGCGGGTCGTAGGTCTTCTTGTCGCCGACCTCTCCGTCGACCTTCAGCACGCCGTCGTAGTGCGTGAACATGTGCGCGGCGATCGGCCGGGTGAAGGCGTACTGCGTGTCGGTATCGACGTTCATCTTCACGACGCCGTAGTCGAGCGTCTCGCGGATCTCCTCGAGCAACGAGCCGGACCCACCGTGGAAGACCAGGTCGAACGGCCGCTCACGACCGACCTCGGCGCCGACCGCGTCCTGGATCTGCTTGAGGATGGCAGGGCGCAGCTTGACGTTGCCCGGCTTGTAGACGCCGTGCACGTTGCCGAAGGTCGCGGCCAGCATGTAGCGCCCACGCTCGCCGGTGCCCAGCGTCTGCGCCGTACGCAGCGCGTCCTCCGGCGTCGTGTAGAGCTTCTCGTTGATCTCGTTGGCGACGCCGTCCTCCTCGCCGCCGACCACGCCGATCTCCATCTCCATCACGATGCGTGCCTTGGCGCACTTCTCGAGGAGGTCCTCGGCGATCCGGAGGTTCTCGTCGAGCGGGACCGCGGAGCCATCCCACATGTGCGACTGGAACAGCGGCTCACGCCCGGCGTCGACCCGTTCCTGGGAGATCGCGATCAGCGGCCGCATGTAGCCGTCGAGCTTGTCCTTGGGGCAGTGGTCGGTGTGCAGCGCGACCGTGACGTCGTAGGCCTTCGCGACGTGGTGCGCGAACTCCGCCAGCGCCTGCGCGCCCAGCACCATGTCCTTGACCGTCGTGCCGGAGAGGAACTCCGCCCCGCCGGTCGAGATCTGCACGATGCCGTCGCTCTCCGCCTCGGCGAACCCGCGCAGCGCCGCGTTGACGGTCTGCGACGAGGTGCAGTTGATGGCCGGATAGGCGAAGCCGCCGGCTTTGGCCCGGTCCAGCATCTCGGCGTAGACCTCAGGGCTCGCGATGGGCATCTTCGGCACTCCTTAACGCTGTGACGACGATTTGAGTATGCCGCCCCGATAGCCTCGCCCGTCGTGCAGGTCGATGCCTCCGTCCTCGGGTCCATCTCGCCCCAGCACCTGCTTCGGGTGCTCAGCGAGGCGGCATTGCCGCTCGTGCTTTTCGCGGAGACCGGCCTGCTGCTGGGGTTCTTCCTGCCCGGCGACTCGCTGCTGTTCGTCGCGGGATACGCGACGGTGTCGGGCAACTCGCTGCACCTGAGCCTGTCGCTGCCGATCGTGCTGGTTCTCGCGCCGATCGGCGCCATCCTCGGCGCGCAGGTCGGCTACGAGATCGGCCGCCGCGCCGGCCCGCGACTGTTCGCGCGACCGGACTCCCGGCTGTTCAAGCACGAGTACGTCGAGCGGACCGGCGAGGTCTTCAACGAGTTCGGCGCACGGCGGGCGGTCGTGCTCGCGCGGTTCATCCCGATCATCCGCACGTTCCTCAACCCGATGGCGGGAACGGTGCGGATGCCCATCCGTGACTTC